>NZ_JAGPXU010000029.1:0-90897 GCF_018070385.1 Micromonospora sp. C97 | reverse complement strand
GTGGTGGCGGACGGGCGGTGTGGAGGTTCGGCAAGCGCCACACGGCCCGTCCGGCGAGATGCGTGTCAGCGGCGCGGTTTGGGGGCGACGCGGGGCAGAACGTACGGCGGCCCGGCGAAGATCAGGTCGGACTTCAACTCGTGGTAGGCCCGCTTGGGCTGGTAGTTCTCGTCGTAGATGGTGGCCAGGCCCTCCGGCGGGTCGCTGAACCAGCCGGGCACCCACGAGTGGTTGTCACTGAAACCCCAGACCGTGTACGACAGGCAGCTCCGCACGGCGAGGCACGCCTTCATCAGCACGCTGAAGTTGGCGGCCGACGCCTGGAGCCGCGGGTTGATCTCCTCCGAGTTGCCGGCCTGGACGCCCGCCGTCAGTTGACTGCGGACGTCGACCTCGGTGAACGCCGTCGCGACGCCGAGCCCGCTGAACTTCTTCAGCGCCGCCGTCACCTGGAGGGTGTCGAAGTTGCCGTACTGGGTGCCCAGGTGGCCCTGGGCGCCGACGCCGTCGATCGGGACACCCTGAGCGCGCAGGCTCCTGGTCATGTCGTACACGAACTGGGTCTTGTCGTCGGCCGGGTTGCCCGAGCCGAACGCCTCGATGTTGTAGTCGTTGTAGAACAGCAGCGCCTTCGGGTCGGCGGCCCGTGCCCAGCGGAACGCGTCGGCGATGTAGCCGGGCCCCAGGTTCTGCGCCCAGAAACCCTTGTAGTGCAGTGTCGACGGGGTGTCCCAGGGGTCGCTGACCGCCTCGTTGACCACGTCCCACTGCCAGATCTTGCCCTTGTAGCGGTTGACGACAGTGGTGATGTGCTTGCGCAGCAGCTCGCGCAACTCCTGCTTGCTGATGGAGCCGTCGGCGACGCCACTGGTCAGCCAGGCGGGCAACTGGTTGTGCCAGACCAGCACGTGACCACGCACGCTCTGCCGGTTGCGCTTGGCGAACTCCACGAACTCGTCGGCCGGAGCCCAGTTGTAGGTGCCACGGGTGGGCTCCAGGCTCTCCCACTTCATCACGTTCTCGGCGGTGACCGAGGCGAACTCGGTGGAGGCCAGCTTGCGGTACTGGGGGTCGCTGGCGTCGTTGAGGGCGTCCATGTCCACCGCGGTGCCGACGTGCAGACCGTGGCGCAGGCCGAGGGTGGCGAGGCTCTGCGTCGTGGGGTCGTACGGCCGGCTCGCGGTGGCCGGCACCGTGTTCAGCGTCGCGACGGTCGCGACGGCGACCAGGCCGACGGTCGACCACTGCCTTAGCTTCATGTGCCTTCCTTCCAAGCGATCAATGGGAATGTGTCGATCAAGGAGGCGAGGGTCCGGTGCTGGCCGGCGGGAACGTGGTCGGGTGGGCGGGCGACACCGGTAGTTCCGGCCGGAAACCGGAAACCCGCTCGAAACGTTAAGCCGATCGATGTCTGGGCGTCAACGGTGAAAACTTCCGGAAATTCATCACATGACCTGCGCAGCCCTGGGCCACCAAGCGTCGAAACTTCCGGGATCAGCTTCCGGCCCCGGCGCACGCCGGTGGCATCGTCGACGCGGTGGTCGACGATGCCAGGGTGCCGTTGGGTAAGACCGGTCAGCGCAGGCCGGCGAAGAGGTCGTCCTCGGGGGTCGGCGCGCCGGTCCGGTCCCGGACCCGCAGGAAGGTCTCCACGCCCATCAGCTCGGTGAACCGCTCCTGACCGAGTTGCAGGAAGAAGATGTTCTCGGTCTGACTGGCGTGCGTGGCCAGCGCGTTGAACTTCTGCGCGCCGAACTTGCTCGTGTCGACCCAGGTGGTGATCTCGTCGTCGGGGAGGCCGAGCTGCGGCTGCGACGCGTCCGGCTCGGCCCAGTCGACGCCGAGCTCCTTCATGATCCGACCGAACTCCGCGAACGCCGTACGCGGCACCGTGGTCCAGTAGACCTTCGCCGGGACGTCCGTCTGCTCGACGGCGGCCATGGTGATCCGATGCGCCTGGATGTGGTCCGGGTGGCCGTAGAAACCGTTCTCGTCGTACGTGACGATCACGTCCGGCTGGTACTGCCGGATCAGCTCCGCGAGCCGGGTCGCCGCCTCCGCCACCGGGGTCGTCCAGAACGCGCCGGGCTGGTCGTTGGTCGGCCAGCCCATCATCCCCGAGTCGGCGTAGCCGAGGGTCTCCAGGTGGGTGACGTTCAGCGCCGCGCAGCTGGCCTCCAGCTCGGCCTGACGCATCGCCACCACGGCGGCCGGGTCGTGCCCCTCCTCGCCCGGCTTGACCCCACCCGGGCCGTCCCCACATCGCCCGTCGGTGCAGGTCACCAGCACGGTAGTGACCCCCTCGGCGGCATAGCGGGCGAGGACGCCGCCGGTGCTCGTCGCCTCGTCGTCGGGGTGGGCGTGCACCGCCATCAGGGTCAGAGGTCGCTCAGCCATGCCAACACCCTACGGTTCCGCGGCTACCACCCCACGACCTCCACCCGCAACGACGGCGGGGAGCGGGCATCCTACCCAGTTCGGCATCCGCGCAGCGGTCCTTGTGTGAACGGTGATCACGTCCCGGGCGGGTCGCTAGATTCGGCCGTGATCAGCCCAACCGAGCAGGTCCGGACGTGGGGAGAGAGCCGATGGCAAGAGCCGCTGGCGGGTTCACCGACCTGCGACAGGTCGAGGCCGGACTCCTGAACGTGGGGTACGTGGACGCCGGGCCGCCCGACGGGGACCCGGTGATCCTCCTGCACGGGTGGCCCTACGACATCCACAGCTTCGTCGACGTCGTACCGCTGCTCACCGCTGCCGGTCACCGGGTCGTCGTCCCGTACCTGCGGGGTTACGGCACGACCCGGTTCCTCTCCGACGACACCATGCGCAACGGCGAACCGGCGGCGATGGGGCTCGACCTCATCGCCCTGATGGACGCCCTGAAGATCGACACCGCGAAGCTGGCCGGCTTCGACTGGGGCGCGCGGACCGCCGATGTCGTGGCCGCGCTGTGGCCCGAACGCTGCCGAGGGCTGGTCTCGGTCAGCGGCTACCTGATCGCCAGCCAGGAATCCGGTAAGGCGCCGCTGCCGCCGAAGGCGGAGTTGGCGTGGTGGTACCAGTACTACTTCGCCACCGAGCGCGGGCGGGAAGGTTACGACAAGAACCGGCGCGCCTTCAACAAGCTGATCTGGCACACCGCGTCCCCCCGGTGGACCTTCGACGACGCGACCTACGACCGCAGCGCCGCGGCGTTCGACAACCCCGACCACGTCGACATCGTGATTCACAACTACCGGTGGCGGATGGCCCTCGCCGACGGCGAGGCACAGTACGACGAGATCGAGCAGCGTCTCGCCGGGCAACCGAAGATCAGCGTGCCCAGCATCTCCATGGAAGGCGACGCCAACGGTGCGCCCCACGTCGAGCCCACCGTCTACGCCAAGCAGTTCACCGGGCCGTACGAGCACCGGATCGTGGGCGGCGGCGTCGGGCACAACCTGCCGCAGGAGGCGCCGCAGGCCTTCGCGGACGCGGTGCTGGAGGTCTGAGTCGCTAGCCTCCCGGCCGCCGGGGCGTCGGACGTTCCACCCGCACCGGGTCGCCGCGGACCAGCCCGTCGTGGATGCGCCAGCGGGCGGTGGTGACGGCCCGCCGGGCCGCCTCGTCGCCCTGCTCGACGCGTTGGCGCAGCAGCTCCACCGCGATCCGGCGGTTGAGACTGAACTGCCGCTCCTCGTCCACCACGACGACGATGCCCGAGGGGCGGTGCGTCGCGCGTACCGCGGTGCTGGCCTTGTTCCGGTGCTGACCACCCGGCCCGCCGGTGCGGCAGGCGACGACGTCGACGTCCGCCTCGCGGAACGTCGTG
This sequence comes from Micromonospora sp. C97, assembly GCF_018070385.1. Taxonomy (NCBI): domain Bacteria; kingdom Bacillati; phylum Actinomycetota; class Actinomycetes; order Micromonosporales; family Micromonosporaceae; genus Micromonospora; species Micromonospora sp. C97. The sequence continues at coordinate 87,083 of NZ_JAGPXU010000029.1, read as the reverse complement.
GGTCGGGCGTCGTGTTCGGGTGGCTGGGCGGTGACGTACCAGTTCTTCCGGCCGCTGCCCGACCGGTACGGGCTGGGGGCCTGCCAGCACAGCGTCCCGGTCCACGACGTTGCGAACGCCTCGGCGTCGGCGCCGGAGATTCGGATCAGCACCGACCGGTAGGTGCCGGCGCGGTCACCGGGCACCGCGCGCACCTGCTGGATCGTCAGACCTCGGCGGGTGCCCTCGCCCCGCAGGCGGTGCAGCAGCTGACCCAGTGCCCAGGCGCACTCCTGCGGCCCCCGTCCCGCCGACAGCAGCAGGAACACGTTCACGACCGGCCCCGCCTGCCGCGGTGACCCCGCCGGTCCGCTCGGGCGGTGGACCCGGGATCGGGCGTCTTGTAGGTGACCACTGGCGTCGTGGCGAGCACCGGCGTGGCCAGGCGGTGCGCGACCAGGTCGGCGATCACCTGCTCGATGCGCTTGTACGCGGTGGGCGCCTCCTCGAAGAGCAGCTGCCGGTCACCGCACACCACCAGCGACCCGACCGGGGTACGCCGCAGCTCCTCGACGGTGTGCTTGGCCCGGCCCCGCCGCAGGGCGTCGGCGCGCGACATCTTGCGGCCGGCGCCATGGGCCACGGAATGGTTGGCGTCCGGCCCGGCGTGCGCGGCCACCAGGTAGGACGCCGTGCCCCGGGTGCCGGCGATCAGAACGTCGCGCCCGTCACCCGGCGCCGCGCCCTTGCGGTGCAGGTAGACCCCGTCCCGAACCTCGACCAGGTTGTGGCACTGATCGACGATCGGGGCGGTGGGCTCGGCCCCCAACGCGTGCGCCACCCGGGCGGCCAGCACCCGGCGGTTGAGCGAACCCCAGCGCACGGCGTCGTCGTGGCTGCGCAGGTAAGCGGCGGGGTCGACAGCCGGCCCGGCACCGTGGACCTCGGTGTGCGCGCGCAGGATCCGCTCGCCCAGGCCACGGGAACCGCTGTGCACGATGAGCACGAGGTCGCCCGCGTCGAGCCCGAGTCGGCCGGCGTGCCGCCCGTCGAGGATGCTGTCGACCCGGGCCAGCTCCACGAAGTGATTGCCCCGGCCGACCGTCCCGAGCCCGTCCAGGTGACCGGCCGGAACGTCACCGTCGACGGCGGCCCAGGCCGGGTCGTCGGCGTCGCGTACCGGGTCGAGCGCCTGGTCGAGGTCGGGGAACCGGGCGGCGAGCCGTTCCGGTACGGCCCGTTTCAGCTTGATCGGAAACACGGCGATGCCGCAGCCGATGTCGGAGCCCACCAGGAACGGGTACAGCACTGTCGACGCCATGGCCGCGCCGATCGGCGCGCCCTTGCCGGGATGCAGGTCCGGCATCGCGGCGACGTGCCGCATGCCGTCCAGGGCGGCGACCTGTCGACACTGGGCGAGCGCTGCGGACTCGATCCAGCTCGTCGGTGAGGCGAACACCGTGACGGTGGCCGGGGTGGACGGGGGCAGGGGCTCCCGAGGGAGGTGGTGCTGGGACAAGGAGGCTCACTTCTCGCTTGCGAACGTGGGAACGGACGGCGTCACGGCCCCGGGAGGCGTCACCGGTGGCGCGGAGCAGGGGGTGGTGTCCGTCAGTACGTCATGGCCGTCACTCTGGCCCAGGCGGGTCGGCCCGACAACTGATTTTCCTTCACGACGTACGCTGCCGCGATGAGCGCACCGCGTCGCGTCCTGGTGTACGGGGTGTACGGCTCCGGCAAGTCCACCCTCGCGGCGCGGCTGGCCGACCACCTCGGACTGCCCTGGTATCCGGTGGACGATCTGCTCTGGCAACCGGGCTGGGTCGAGGTGCCGGTCACCCAGCAGCGCAGCCGGATCGAGGAGATCTGCCGACGGGACCGCTGGATCATCGACGGGGCGTACCACGGGTGGCGGGACGTCCCGCTGGCCCGCGCCGACCTGGTCGTCGGCCTGGACTATCCACGGTGGTGCTCGTTCGGACGGTTGCTGCGCCGCACCGCCCGTCGGGTGGTCACCGGCGAGGTGATCTGCAACGGCAACCGCGAGTCGCTGAGCAGTGTGCTGTCGCGGGACTCGATCCTGCTGTGGCACGTCACCGCGTTCGGCCGGGCCCGCCGGCGGATGCGGGCCTGGCAGGCGGACCCGTCCGCGCCGCGAGTGGTGTTACTGCGCTCCCCGGCGGAGCTGGACGCTTGGCTGGCCGGCCTGCCCGGTCGGTGAGGTCGCGCGGAGAGCCGCCGAACTGAGCTCTGACCGAGCTCGCACCGGGTGCCGTACTCATTCGACCAGGTGGACGCCGCCGGCCCGCTCCATCGGGGAGCGGGCCGACGATGTCACGTGGCCCGGCCGTACTCGCGCCGGCCGGGCCACCGGTCAGGACTCCTGGCGTCGACGCCGGGCGAGGAGGAACGCGAATGCGCCCAGCACGACCATCACACTTCCGACGCCGGTCATGGTCGGGACCACACCGCCACCGGTCACCGGCAGGACCGGGGCTTGGCCGCCTGGGCCACCGGGTCGACCGGGTGCACCAGGCGCGCCCGGGCTGCCAGGTGCTCCGGGGGGCCCGGACGGACCAGGTACGCCGGGCGCTCCGGGTGCTCCAGGGCTACCGGGCGCTCCGGGTGCTCCAGGGCTACCGGGCGCTCCGGGTGCTCCAGGGCTACCGGGCGCTCCGGGTGCTCCGGGGCTGCCGGGGGCACCAGGGCTGCCGGGGGCACCAGGGCTGCCGGGGGCACCAGGGCTGCCGGGCGCACCGGGGCTGCCGGGCGCTCCGGGGCTGCCGGGCGCTCCGGGGCTGCCGGGCGCACCGGGGCTGCCGGGGGCACCGGGGCTGCCGGTCGGCCCGGGCGGGCCGGTGGGTCCGGGCGGGCCGGTGGGTCCGGGTGGGCCGGTCGGCCCGGCGCAGACCGGTGCGGTGATGACGTTGGTATCCAGGGTGACGGCGGCGGTGCGTGCCAGCGCGCGGCCCTGCAGGGTCGCGCCCGTGGCCATCGTGATCGCGGCCTGCGCCATGATTGTGCCGACGAAGGTGGTGCCCGTGCCGATCGTCGCCGAACTGCCGATCTTCCAGAACACGTTGCAGGCCGAAGCCCCGTTGATCAGGACGACGCTGCTGTTCGACGCCGTCGTCAGCGAGGAGTCGACCTGGAAGATGAACACGGCGGACGGGTCGCCCTGGCCGTTGAGCGTCAACGGTCCGGTGAGTTGGGCGGCTCCGATCCGGTAGACCCCTTCGTTGAGCGTGTTGCCGCCCAGCTCCGCCGGGAGGTTGGTGAACGGCGTCCGGCCGGCGGCATCGTTGAAGGCGATGGTCAGGTCGCTCTGAGCCTGTAGAGCGACAGCGTCACCGAGGTGCACCTCGCCGCCGATGGTTGCCGTCTCGAATCCGGACGCGGTGTTTCCGGGGTACCGACCGAGGCTCTGAGCCAGGAAGCTGGGCCCGGTGTTGGTGGGTTCGGCTCCGGCCAGGACGGAGAAGTCGGCCGCCGTGCCCAGGTTGACCGGTGCTTCCTGCGCGTTGGCTGCGGTCGAGCTGAAGAGCAGCAGGCTGGCTGCCACTGTGGCGGCTGCGCCGGCCGCAAGCGCCGGCAGGACCACCTGTCGCCGTAGCCAGTGTTTGGGTTTAGCTGTCACAGAACACCCTCCGTGGGCACTACTCGCAGGAGACGTCAAGCCAGTGGCGTCCTGCGTGATATGGCCTGTATGGCGCCGATAAGCGCGTTGACTACCACATCACGGCGGGTGTTCAAATGGGGGCAAATTGGCGCAATGACCGACGCGCATCTATCTGAATAGGACAGATATTCGCATTCTTGTTCGCCGGTTTCGACAAGCGGCGGGTGCGCACCCGGGGCGACCGAGCAGATCTCGGCCTATCGCCGGACGGCCGGGACCGGCCTGATCGCACGGCCGAGGACGCAGGGCGAGGATGGGCTGTTGCTGGTGGCCGGGAAGCGGAACCGGCGCAGCTGCGTCACCTCGAAGCCGGCCGCTGCGATCGCCGCGACGGTGTCGCGGTTGGTGTGGCAGCCCGCGAACAGCCTCGGCCACACGGTGGCGTCGACGAGACGTTGGGCGCGGTGCAGGCCGGTGGCCTCCTCGGCGGCCACGTGCTCGAAGAACCGCACCTGGCCTCCGGGGCACAGCACCCGGCTGATCTCCGCCAACGCGCTCGCCTGATCGGGCACCGTGCACAACACCAACGCGACCACGGCCGCGTCGAACTCGCCGTCCGCGGCGGGCAGCGCCTGGGCCAGAGCGTCGACGACGGTGACCGGAATCGGCGCATCCGCGGCGGCGCGCTCGGCGGCGGCCCGCAGCCGCCGTTCCGGTTCGACAGCGAGGACCTGGGTGACAGACGGCGGGTAGTGGGCGAACATCCGCCCGTTGCCCGCACCGATCTCGATCACCCGGCCGGACAGGCCGGCGACCAGCTCCCGCCGGAACGCCGCCGTGCCGGCGCGGTCCATGGCGACGCTGAGTCGCTCGTACACCCGGGCGAACACGGGGTGGGACACCGTGGCCACGTCGACCTCCACTGATGGCGTGATCTCCGTAAGACGCTTTCTCCGGCGATTGTCCTGCATCCGCGCACGCTTTCCGTCTTACTGATGGGCAGCACGACTCAACCCAGTGCAGACAGGATGTGGTCCGACCATGAAGATCGTCGTCATCGGGGGCAGTGGCCTCATCGGTTCCAAGGTCGTGGACCGCCTCGGCGCCCAGGGCCACGAGGCGGTGGCGGCATCGCCGAAGACCGGCGTGAACACCCTGACCGGCGAGGGCGTGGCCGATGCGCTCGCCGGGGCCGAGGTCGTCGTCGACACGTCGAACTCGCCGTCGTTCGAGGACGCCGCCGTACTGGAGTTCTTCGAGACCTCGACCCGGACGCTCCTCGCCGCCGCGTCGGACGCCGGGGTGAATCACTACGTGGCGCTCTCCATCGTGGGGAGCGACCGGATCCCGGACAGCGGTTACATGCGCGCGAAGGTCGCTCAGGAGAAGCTCATCGTCGCCTCCGGAATCCCGTACTCGGTGGTGCACGCCACCCAGTTCTTCGAGTTCCTCCAGGGCATCATCGACGCCGCCACGGACGGCGACACCGTGCACCTCGCGCCGGTGCTCATCCAGCCGATGGCCGCTGACGACGTGGCGGCCGCGGTGACCGAGGTCGCGCTCGGCGCGCCGACGAACTCCGTGGTCGAGGTCGCTGGTCCGGAGCAGTTCCAGCTCGACGAGTTGGGCCGCTCGCTCCTCGCCGACCAGCAGGATCGCCGCACGGTGGTGGCCGACCCCGACGCCCGGTACTTCGGCGCCAGGCTGAACGAACGCTCGCTCGTTCCGGCCGACGGCGCCCGCATCCCCGGCACCGCCCTGGCCGACTGGCGTGCGGCGGCTGGCCGGGGACGCTGAGCCGGCCCCGCTACCTCGGCGTCGTGGTCGGGCCAGCCCGCCCGCCGAGGCGCCGCACCAGCTCCCGAACCGCCTCGGTGAACGGCTCGTCGGACTCGTCCGGCCAGTGCCCGTGGATGGGTGGAGCGACGCTGTCCCCGGGGGGCGTCACCACATCGCGGGGATCGCGCTGTCGGCGATCGACAGATGCTGTCGGGTCGCCGGTGGTAGCCGGCGCGGGTGACGGATTCGGGGAGAAGATCCAGCCACCGATGGGATCGGTGTCGCGCCACAGGTTCACCCAGCGCCACCCCACCCGCTGGCCGATCTCCTGTAGTGCCGCGTCGTCGAGGTAGGCGGGGAAGGGCCGCGCGCAGAAACGGCGCAGCGGTGATCCGTGGGTGAGCAGGGCGACCCGGTCGCCGATCTGCGGCCGCAGTTGGAGCACCGCGGCGGCGAGCAGAATCGAGCCGTGGCTGTGCCCGGTCAGCAGCACCGCGTCGCCGCGCTCGACCAGGTAGGTGATTCGGCGGGCCAGTTCCGGCACCGCCCGCCTGGAGTAGCAGGGTGGCGCGAACGGGTGGGCGGCCCGGGGCCAGAAGGTGCCAAGGTCCCAGAGGACGCCGATGTAGCGGCGGTACGGCTCGGTCCGGTACGCGAAGATGGCGCCGATGACCAGGCCGAGGATGATTGCCCCGATCACCCAGCTGCTGAGCGCGATGGCGAACGTGATCGCCTCCGCCGGCAATCGGATGTTTCGCTCGATCACGTCGCCCGGCAACTGGCCGAGCAGGCCGACCGTGGTGGTGGCCGTGGCGAGTCCGGCGAGGCAACCGTAGACCACTGCCAACGGCACCAGTTTCTCGGTGAAGCGGGCCCGAGCTATCGCGTCTCGGACCTGCCTCAGGCGGAGCTCGGCCTCGGCCGGCGCGTTCGGGAAGTCGCGCGCGACGATCGCCGCCGCAGCCCGGCGTCGACTCCGGCGGGAGATCAGGATGACCAGAACGGCGACGATCGCGGTGACCACCACCGCGCGGAAGAAGCCGTAGATCGCCCAGGTGAAGGCCCGGGGCGGGCCGGTGGCGATGCCCTCCCCGGTCGGCACGCCGCGATCCAGGAAGTCCGCCACCCGGCAGACCAGCTCTGCGGAGTACGCCACCGCCGTACTGATCCCGGTGGCCGCGACAACGAGAGCGCCCAACCCGAACAGCGGGGTGGCGTCGCGCTCCCGGCTCCGGTACCAGAGCAGCACCACGCCCAGGGCGGCCATCAGTGTCGTCTGAGCCGCGAACACACCGACCACTGTCGGGTCGTAACCGGGCAGCCCGCGCTCCTGCGGCCACGGCCGCGAACTGGTCGACACGTGTGCCACGACGACCACGGTCAGGATGATGGCAGCGGTCCGGAGGGTGCGGGTGACCCGGTCGAGCCGCTGGTCGGCGGGGTACCGGTCCATCAGTGGCGGGGTGCAGAGCATCCCCACGCAGCTCGTCAGGATCACCCCCGTGATCGCCGTCAGCGCGATGGTGGCCGCCGAGGCGTCTCTCGCACCCTGGGCGAGGAGCAGGACGAGGTCCAGCGTCGCGAACGCGGCGGCGACATGGATGGCCCGCAAGCGGCCCACCAGCGGCTCGGCGTCCCACTGGCCGACGGTGTCGAGCCGGCAGGCGGAGCCGCCCTGATCGGGTGCGCGAAACGCCTCGAAGGCTCGCCCCGGACGACAGCTGATCAGCCAGATCAGGCCGATCGCGGCGGCCGGGACCAGCGCGAGCACCGCCAGCCGCAGCCCGATCGTCCGCCCACCCAACCAGGACAACCAGCTGCGTCCGGTGAGGCAGCTCGGCGAGGCCAGGCACTTCCAACCGACGAGGTCCAGGGCGACGCCGGCGATGGCGAGCACGTACAGCACGGTGAGCGTGAGCCCCAGCACCCGGCACAGGGACTTGACCGCCGCCTCGGAAGCCGGGTTCGCCGGGCGCATCCAGATCGCGACGTTGACAAGCATGAAGGGGAGCAGGAACACCACCGCCAGGGTGCGGGTCACGGTGCCCGACGGCAGGTCACCCCAGCGGTACGCCTCCAGCGTCACCCCCGGCACGCTCGCGCTGTCCGAGGACCGGGGGCGCGGCCGGTAGAACCCGCCACTGCGGTCACCGGCGACCTGCCCGGTCTGCTGCAGGCCCAGCACCTGTGCGGGACTCGCGCCGGAGACTCCGTGCACCCGTAGCTCCACGACGCCACCGGAGCTGTCCGGCCCGCTCAACCGCGCTGATCCATCCGACGTCCCCCCGAGGCGTCCCGCCGCCCTTGTCCCGCTACCCCACCTCGACGACACGCGCCGGGGCCGGCGGCCGAGCGGGTCTACCCGAACCGGACCCGCTCAATCTCGGCCGTCCCTGGTGCTGCCACCCGACCGGCGCGCTGTGGTCGACCGGCCCGTGCGTGCGAGGGTTGAGCCGGTCGTGGCGGGGTAGGTGCCGCCATGGTCGCTGCCGGTCGGCGCGGAGCGGACGCGGGCCCGTCGACAGCGCGGCGCTGGGAACGCCTGCTGGCCGCCTGGCACGACCGGGTCCGTCGGGTACGCGCCATCGGCGGCCTCGCCCTGCAGGCCGGCCTGGCGGCGGCACTGTCCTGGTTCGTGGCGCACTCGCTGCTGCACGTGTCGCAGCCGGTCTTCGCGCCGATCTCCGCCGTCTCGACGCTCGCCGCGTCCGTCGGCCAGCGGTTGCGTCGCACCATCGAGCTGATCATCGGTGTGACCGTCGGGGTGCTGATCGGCGACCTGCTGCTCCTGGTGACCGGCACCGGGTGGTGGCAGCTCGCCCTGATCGTGGTGCTGGCGATCGTCGTCGCGCTCTTCCTCGCCGGCAGCGCGGCGGTGGTGATCCAGGCCGGGGCGACGGCGGTTCTCATCGCCACGCTCAGCCCAACCGTCCGGGACCTGGAGATCCCGCGGTTCGTGGACGCGTTGATCGGGGGAGGGGTGGCGTTGCTGGTCACCGCCGTGTTGCTGCCGCTGAACCCGCTACGGGTGCTCAACCGGGCCGCCCGGCCGGTGTTCGATCTCCTGCTGACCCAGCTCGACGCCACCGCCGAAGCGCTGGCCGAGCGGGACGCCGCGCGGGCCCGTACCGCCCGGGGTGAGCTGCGGCAGAGCGCGGGCCGGTTGAAGGCGTTCGTCGAGGCGGCCCAGGGCGCCCGGGAGGCGAGCACCCTGTCGCCGGTGTACTGGCACCAGCGGCACGGACCGGTGGGCCGGTACGCGCAGGCGGCGGAGCTGATCGACCGGGCGACGCGGAACAGCGGCACCCTGATCCGACGGTCGGTGACGCTCATCGAGGACGGCGAGCCGGTGCCGGAGTCGTTGCCGAGGGCGGTGGCCGAGCTGGCCGAGACCGTCCGCCTGCTCAAGCGGCAGTTCGCCGCTGGCGCTGAGCCGAATCGGGCGCGGGAGCAGGCACTGCGGGCGGTCGCGACGGCCGGGAACGCCTATCGGGACGGTGTGGGCTTCTCCGGTGCGGTGGTGGTGGCGCAGGTCCGGACCACGGTCAGTGACCTGCTGGTCGCCACCGGCCTGACCCAGGAGGGCGCGAATCACCTGGTCCGGAGGGCTTTCGGCGATCTCTGACGGTCCGGCGGCGCCCATCGGCGCCAGTTGTTGGCGCATATCTGAGCCATCGCTGTTGCCATCTGAGCCAAAGTGGTGCCATCATGGTGCCATGGAGCTGAGGTCATACGTCGAGAACCTGCGTAACGAGTTCGCCGTGGCGGCGGAGGGTGTGGACCCGGAGGCCCGGGTGCTGGCCGAACGGCTCTTCACGCAATTGGAGGCGGCCACCCGTCTCACGCTGCTCGAAGCGCTCTCCGACGCGGCTGACGAGATCACCCGTGACCTCGCGCCGGGCTCGGTGCACGTCCGGTTGCGCGGGCGCGAACCCGACTTCGTGGTGACCCCGGCCAGCCCGCCGGCCGAGCTGGCGAGCGAGGCCAGCGGCCCGCCACCGCTGGCGGTGCCGGTGTCCGCGCCCGACGGTGACGAGGGCGGCACCTCGCGGATCAACCTCCGGCTGCCCGACCACCTGAAGGCCAGCGTCGAGGAGGCCGCTGGGCGCGCCGGGCTCTCGGTCAACGCCTGGCTGGTGCGCGCCGTCGCCGGTGCCGTCGGGGCGGGCGACCCGGAACGTCGTCCGCCGCGCCGGGTGGAGCCGACCTCCGGCCAGCGCTTCACCGGCTGGGCCCGCTAACTTCCCGTACCCCCATCCGCCGCGCCGCTGACCAGCGGCAACCTTCGCCGACCACCTTCCGGGAGACCACCATGCCTGTTTTCGAGACGCCAGAACCGATTGCCGTCCAGATCGAGCTGCCGATCGGCGACGCCTGGATCGCCGCGAGCGACCGCACCGACACGGTGGTGACCGTGCGTCCCCGCGACCCGTCGAGCAAGGCCGACGTGAGCGCCGCCGACCAGACCACCGTCGAGTTCGCCGCCGGGCAACTGGTGATCCGGGTTCCCAAGAGCTGGCGCCGCTACGGGTTCGGCCCCGGGCCGTCGGTCGACGTCCTGGTCGAGCTCCCGACCGGGTCGCGGGTGCACGCCGAGGCGTCGTGGGCGGCGTTCCGCTGCGAGGGCCGGCTCGGCGAGTGCCGGATCAAGACCGGCAGCGGCATCCGGCTCGACGAGACCGGGCCGTTGGAGATCGACAGCAGCCACGGCGAGGTCGCGGTCGAGCGCGTCCTCGGACCCGCCCGGGTGAAGGCTTCGTCCGGCAAGGTGCGCATCGGCGCGGTCGACGGCACCGCCGAGATCAAGAATTCGTCCGGCGACTGCTGGATCGGCCGCAGCGGCGGCGACGTCCGGATCAACACGGCCTACGGCGACATCACCGTGGACGCGGCGCTGGGCTCGGTGACGGCGCGTACCGCCTACGGCAACCTTCGGCTGGGTGAGGTCGCCCGCGGCGCGATCGACGTGCAGACCTCCTACGGCGCCATCGAGGTCGGCATCCGTCGCGGGACCGCCGCGTGGCTCGACGTCAGCTCCAAGCACGGCCGCGTGCACAACGCGCTGGAGTCGACCGGCAGCCCGGCGCAGACCGACGAGACGGTCGAGGTCCGGGCGAACACCTCCTACGGCGACATCATGATCCGCCGCGCCTGACCCCCACCGCGCCGACCACGAATGAGGAGACCATGACCAGCTCCACGAACCCCGCGATCGTCGCCACCGACCTGCGCAAGTCCTACGGCGACAAGGTCGTCCTGGACGGCGTCGACCTGATGATCACCGAGGGCACGATCTTCGCCTTGCTCGGTCCGAACGGGGCCGGCAAGACCACCACCGTGCAGATCCTCTCCACCCTGATCAGGGCCGACGGTGGCGATGCGCGCATCTTCGGCCACGATCTGACCCGGGAGCCCGACGCGGTACGCGCGCTGATCGGCGTCACCGGCCAGTTCTCCGCCGTCGACAACCTGCTCACCGCCCGGGAGAACCTGACCCTGATGGCCGACCTGTGCCACCTGGGCAGGGCCGCTGGCCGGCGTCGGATCGCCGACCTGCTCGACCAGTTCGACCTGACCGAGGCAGCGGCCAAGCCGGTGTCGACGTACTCCGGTGGCATGCGCCGGCGGCTCGACCTGGCGATGACCCTGGTCGGCGAGCCCCGCGTCATCTTCCTCGACGAGCCGACCACCGGCCTCGACCCGCGCAGCCGCCGGGCCATGTGGCACATCATCCGGGCGCTCGTCGCCGAGGGCGTCACCATCCTGCTCACCACGCAGTACCTGGAGGAGGCCGACCAACTCGCCGACCGGGTGGCGTTCCTCGACCACGGCCGTCTGATCGCCGAGGGCACACCCCGCGAGCTCAAGCGGCTCATCCCGGGCGGTCACGTCGTGTTGCAGTTCGCCGACCAGGAAGGGCTCGACTCGGCGGCCCGGACGTTGCAGGCCGCCACCCGGGACGACGCGGCGCTCACCCTCCAGGTGCCCAGTGACGGTGGGGTCGGGTCACTGCGATCCCTGCTCGACCAGCTCGACAGCGCCTCGATCAGCGTGGCCGGGCTCTCCGTGCACACCCCCGACCTCGACGACGTCTTCCTCACCCTCACCGGTCAGCCGGACACCCGGGCCGGCCGGACCCATCACGAAAGGGCTTCCGCGCGATGAGCACCATCTCCCTCGCCGTCCGCGACTCCAGCACCATGCTGCGGCGCAACCTGCTGCACATGCGGCGGTACCCGTCGATGACCTTCCTGCTCATCGGCATCCCGATCATCATTCTGCTGCTCTTCGTCTACGTCTTCGGCGGCACGCTCGGCGCCGGCCTCGGCCCGTCCGGCGACCGCTCGCAGTACGCCAACTACGTCACGCCCGGCATCCTGCTCATCACTGTGGTCAGCGCCGCGCAGGGCACCGCCATCTCGGTCGCGATGGACATGACCGAGGGGATCATCGCCCGGTTCCGGACGATGTCGATCTTCCGACCGTCGGTCCTGACGGGTCACGTGCTGGGCAGCCTGGTCCAGACCATGCTCAGCCTCGCGGCCGTCACCGTCGTGGCGCTGCTGGTCGGGTTCCGGCCCACCGCCAACCCGGTCGAGTGGCTCGCCGCCCTCGGCGTCCTCGCCATGGTCACCTTTGCGCTCACCTGGCTGTCGGTCGCCCTCGGTCTGGTCAGTGACAGCGTCGAGACGGCCAGCAACCTGCCCATGCCGCTGATCCTCCTGCCGTTCCTCGGAAGCGGGTTCGTCCCCACCGACTCCATGCCGGCCGCCGTGCGGTGGTTCGCGGACTACCAGCCCTTCACGCCCGTCATGGAGACCCTTCGCGGCCTGCTCCTGGGCACCGGGATCGGGAACAACGCCACCATCGCCGTCGTCTGGTGCGCCGTCATCACCGTGGCCTGCTTCCTCTGGGCCAAGGCGCTCTACAACCGCAACCGGACGAGCTGACCCGACCGGCGCGCGGTCTCGCCATCAGCTCGCGGAACCGGCGGCTCGGCCCAGGGGGCCGGGCCGCCGGCTCCTGGTGTCGCGCGGCCTGCGGGTGCGGCGGCGCGCGCACCTGAGCGGGCTGTGGACCGGGTGTCCCGTCGCTGTCCGACCCGGGCGGCGAGAGCGCCTCAAGACGTCGAATGTTATCGATAACACAGCCGCGTCGCCCGGTTGCGCGCGGCGTGGGCAGCCGGTGCGGAGCGCTCACCCAAGAGCCCGCAAGGTCATTGACGGCAGTGGCGCGGATCCAAGCGGAGGAACGCGCGAGCCCGATGATGTTATCGCTGCCATTGCCACCGAAAGTTTAGGTGGTCGCTATCGGACGGTCGTCCCGCAGTGTCCGGCACACCGCACCTGTCGCCTCGCCTGTCGACGGCCATCCGGTGGGCATTCGGTCCGCGCCGAGGCCCCGTTCGGCACCTGATCGGCGCACTTGCCGTCGGAATGGTGTGCTTTGCACCGGTCCGCTATCAACCCTCCCGAGTCGGTCCGCCTTCCGCGTTCCGTTACGGAGCTGTTGCGGGTAGATGTCTTGACGAGGCTGGATGTGAGCGTTAACACTATCCCCGTTAACGGTGGAGGTGAACATGAACCGTGTGGACGGAGCTGACGACCGCTATGTCGTCGGTGTCGATTACGGCACCCTGTCCGGGCGAGCTCTGGTGGTCCGTGTCGGCGATGGTGCCGAACTGGGGACCGCGGTGCACGAGTATGGCGATGGCGTGATCAGCACGGCGCTGCCGGGAGGTCGAGCGCTACCCCCGGACTGGGCCCTGCAGAACCCGCAGGACTACCGCGACGTGCTGCGGTACGCCGTCCCGGCGGCGGTGTCCGCCGCGGGGGTGGACCCGGCGGCGGTGGTCGGCATCGGCATCGACTTCACCGCCTGCACCGTGCTGCCGACGCTCGCCGACGGCACTCCACTGTGCGAGACGCCCGAGCTGCGCGACCGACCGCACGCCTGGGTCAAGCTGTGGAAGCACCACGCCGCGCAGCCGCACGCCGACCGGATCAACGCGCTGGCCCACGAGCGGGCCGAGCCGTGGATCGGCCGGTACGGCGGCAAGATCTCCGCCGAGTGGCAGTACGCCAAGGGCCTGCAGCTCCTGGAGGAGGACCCGGAGGTCTACGACCGGGCCGAGCGCTTCATCGAGGCGGCCGACTGGATCGTCTGGCAGCTCTGCGGCACCGAGACCCGCAATGTCTGCACGGCCGGATACAAGGGCATCCTGCAGGACGGTCAGTATCCCGCCAAGGACTTCCTGACCGCGCTCAACCCCAACTTCGGTGACTTCGTGGCCAAGTTGGACGGTCCGTTGCTGCCCCTCGGCGCCCGCGCCGGCTCGCTCACCGCCCAGGCCGCCGCATGGACCGGCCTGCCGGAGGGGATCGCGGTGGCCGTCGGCAACGTCGACGCGCACGTCACCGCGGCGTCCGCGCAGGCGGTGCAACCCGGTCGGCTGGTCGCCATCATGGGCACCTCGACCTGCCACGTGGTCAACGGCGCGGAGGTCGCCGAGGTGGCCGGCATGTGCGGTGTCGTGGACGGTGGCATCAGCCCCGGCGCGTGGGGTTACGAGGCCGGGCAGAGCGGCGTCGGCGACATCTTCGGCTGGTTCGTCGAGCACGCTGCCCCGGCCGGCATCGACTCGCACGAGCGCCTCACCGAGCTGGCCGCGAGTCAGCCCGTCGGCGCGCACGGCCTGATCGCGCTCGACTGGTGGAACGGCAACCGGTCCCTGCTGGTCAACCACGACCTCAGCGGCATGATCGTCGGGATGACCCTGGCCACCCGGCCAGCGGACATCTACCGGGCCCTGCTGGAGTCCACCGCGTACGGCACCCGGATGATCATCGAGGCGTTCGTCGACGCCGGAGTCCCGGTGAACGACCTGGTGATCGCCGGTGGTCTGACCAACAACGCGCTGCTGATGCAGATCTACGCCGACGTGACCAGGCGTCCGCTGAACATCATCGCCTCGTCGCAGGGTCCGGCGCTGGGCTCGGCGATCCACGCCGCGGTCGCCGCCGGTGAGTTCCCCTCGATCCACGAGGCGTCGCAGGCGATGGGTCGGGTGCACGAGGCCGTCTACCGCCCGGACCCCGAGCGGGCCCGCGCCTACGACGCCCTCTACGCCGAGTACCGGGCGCTGCACGACCACTTCGGTCGTGGCGGCAACGACGTCATGCTCCGCCTGCGGGCGATCCGCAACGCGGCGGTCGAGACCGCCGCTACCCCGCACGAGACCCCGCTGGAGGTGGTGGCGTGAACGCCGAGGTGACCCGACAGATCGCCGAGCTGCGCGAGACCGTCGCCCGCCTGCACGCCGAGCTGACCCGGTACAACCTGGTCGCCTGGACGTCCGGCAACGTCTCCGCGCGGGTTCCCGGCCAGGACCTGATGGTGATCAAGCCGAGTGGGGTGAGCTACGACGACCTCACCGCGGCCACGATGGTGGTGTGCGACCTCGACGGCGTTCTCGTCGAGGGCGACTTCGCCCCGTCCAGCGACACCGCCGCCCACGCCTACGTCTACCGGGCCATGCCCGAGGTCGGCGGCGTCGTCCACACGCACAGCTCGTACGCGACCGCCTGGGCGGCGTGTGGCGAGCCGATCCCCTGCCACCTCACGGCGCAGGCCGACGAGTTCGGCGGGGAGATCCCGATCGGTCCGTTCGCGCTGATCGGCGGCGACGACATCGGCAAGGGCATCGTGGCCACGCTCGCCGGGCACCGCTCGCCGGCGGTGCTGATGCGCAACCACGGCGTGTTCACCATCGGCCGCGACGCCCGCGCGGCGGTCAAGGCGGCGGTGATGTGCGAGGACGTGGCCCGGACCGCGCACCTGGCCCACACCCTCGGGCGGCCGGTCCCGATGGCACAGGCCGACATCGACTCACTCTACGACCGCTACCAGAACGTCTACGGCCAACAACCAGTCGCACCGGCGGGTTCCTGACCCTCACCGAAACCCCGGGACCCGTCGGTCTGCACCACGCGCACCAGCACGCACCACCCGCGTACGCCGCTCTTTCGCACCTCGGCGGCCGGCGCGGTTACCCACCACATCCACCAAGGAGATTCGATGGGAAAGATGCGAATGCAGTCCGCTCCGTGGCGTGCTGCCGCGGTCCTCGCCAGCGTGCTGCTGGTCGGCGGCGTGGCGGCCTGCGGTAACAGCGACACCGGCGGCGGCGGGTCCAAGGACGACGGCAAGATCACGATGGGCTTCTCCCAGGTCGGTGCGGAGAGCGGGTGGCGTACCGCGAACACCACCTCGATCAAGGAGTCCGCTGCCGCCGCGGGGATCGAGCTGAAGTTCGACGACGCTCAGCAGAAGCAGGAAAACCAGATCAAGGCGATCCGCAACTACATCCAGCAGAAGGTCGACGTGATCGCCTTCTCGCCGGTGGTGGAGTCCGGATGGGACACCGTGCTCAAGGAGGCCAAGGACGCCGGCATCCCGGTCATCCTGACCGACCGCTCGGTGGACTCGGCCGACAAGACCCTGTACAAGACCTTCCTCGGCTCGGACTTCGTCAAGGAGGGCCGGCTCGCCGGTGAGTGGCTGGTCGAGCAGAAGAAGAGCGCCTCGGGCCCGGTGAACATCGTCGAGCTGCAGGGCAACACCGGTGCGGCGCCGGCGAACGATCGCAAGAAGGGCTTCGGTGAGGCGATCGCCGCCAACCCGAACCTGAAGATCATCGCCTCGCAGCCGGGTGACTTCACCCGGGCCGGCGGCAAGCAGGTCATGGAGCAGTTCCTCAAGGCGTACCCGAAGATCGACGTGCTGTTCGCGCACAACGACGACATGGGTCTGGGCGCGCTCGAGGCGATCACCGCGGCCGGCAAGGAGCCCGGCAAGGACATCACCATCATCACCGTCGACGCCGTCAAGGATGGCATGCAGGCTCTCGCCGACGGGAAGTTCAACTTCATCGCGGAGTGCAGCCCGCTGCTCGGCCCGCAGCTGATGGACCTGGCCAAGAAGGTCCACGCGGGCGAGGAGGTGCCGCCTCGGATCGAGACCGAGGAGACCACCTTCACGACTGAGCAGGCGAAGGAAGCTCTGCCCAACCGTAAGTACTGATCGACGACGGGGTCGCCGCGCTCGCGTGGCGGCCCCGCCGCGTCGCCTCCCTACCCGAAACGGACCGGGCTTGGCCCGCGACGACCCCGAGTACCACGCCCGCCCGAGCGACCCCCAGGGGCGACCGGGCGGGCGTCGCGGGGACGTGGCGGCCCTTCCGTGTCGACAACCCAGAAGAGGTCTGATGGGATGACGGATAGCCGTCCGGTCCTGACGATGACCGGGATCAGCAAGTCCTTCCCCGGGGTGCGCGCACTCCACGACGTCAACTTCCGGCTCTTCCCCGGCGAGGTGCACGCCCTGATGGGCGAGAACGGCGCCGGCAAGTCGACCCTCATCAAGGTGCTCACCGGTGTCTACGACACCGACGAGGGCGCGATCACCCTCCACGACGAACCCGTGTCGTTCACCGGGCCGATGCAGGCGACCGCCGCCGGTGTGAGCACCGTTTTCCAGGAAGTCAACCTCTGCACCAACCTCTCGGTGGCGGAGAACATCTTCATCGGCCGTGAGCCCCGCCTTTTCGGCGCGGTCCGCTGGGGCGAGGTTCGCCGCCGCGCCCGAGCCCTGCTGGCCCGCCTCGACCTCGACCTCGACGTCAGCGCGCCGCTCGGCTCGTACTCCCTGGCGATCCAGCAGATGGTCGCCATCGCCCGCGCGATCGACATCAAGGCCCGGGTGCTGATCCTGGACGAGCCGACGTCCAGCCTCGACGCCGACGAGGTGGCGCAGCTGTTCCGGATCATGCGGCAGCTGCGCGACGAGGGCATCGCCATCCTGTTCGTGACCCACTTCCTCGACCAGGTCTACGAGATCGCCGACCGGATCACCGTGCTGCGCAACGGCGGGCTGGTCGGCGAGTACCTCACCACCGAGCTGCCCCAGCTTTCCCTGGTCGAGAAGATGATCGGCAAGGAGCTCGACGTCCTGGAGGGCATCGAGGAGCACTCCCGGCGGGACCTGGCCACCCTGGAGGAGGGCACCCCCCTGGTGGCGGTGTCCAACTTCGGTCGAGGGGGCGCTGTCGAGCCGTTCAGCCTCACCATCCACGCCGGCGAGGTGGTGGGCCTGGCCGGCCTGCTGGGCTCGGGGCGTACCGAGGTCGCGCGGTTGTTGTTCGGGGCCGACCGGAGCGACGGGGGTCAGGTAGCTGTCGACGGCACGGCGAGCAGCCTGCGCACCCCCGCCCAGGCGATCGACCACGGCGTGGGCTTCTGCTCGGAGAACCGCCGCGCGGAGGGGATCGTCGCCGACCTGTCGGTGCGCGAGAACATGATCCTCGCCATGCAGGCGGCGCGCGGCTGGCTGCGGCCCATTCCGCGTCGTCGCCAGGACGAGCTGGTCGACAAGTACGTCAAGGCCCTCAACATCCGGCCCGCCGACCCGGAGGTTCCGGTCCGCAACCTCTCCGGCGGCAACCAGCAGAAGGTGCTCCTGGCCCGGTGGCTGATCACCGAGCCCCGGCTGCTGATCCTCGACGAGCCGACGCGGGGCATCGACATCGGCGCGAAGACCGAGATCCAGAAGCTCGTGACGCAGCTGTCCGACGGCGGCATGGCGGTGCTGTTCATCTCCGCCGAGCTGGAGGAGGTGCTGCGCCTGAGCCACAAGGTGGCCGTGATGCGGGACCGGCAGATGGTCGCGCAGCTCGCCAACGACGAGAGCCTCGACGCCGACCGCATCATGCAGACCATCGCCAGCGGATCCCACCGGGAGGAGGCAGACCGATGAACGACACCATGAGCCGCTTCCGGACGATGACCGGTCACCGGCTGTTCTGGCCCGCCGCCGTGCTGTTCGCCATGCTCGCCGCGAACACGATCTACCGGCCCGGGTTCCTGTCCATCGAACTCAAGGACGGGCACCTGTACGGGACGCCGATCGACATCCTGCGGCTGAGCGCACCGCTGATCCTCGTCGCGCTGGGCATGACCCTGGTCATCTCGACCGGCGGCATCGACCTGTCGGTCGGCTCGCTCTGCGCGATCAGCGGCGCGATCGCCTGCATGTACATCAGCAAGCAGCCCGACCAGAGCAGCATTGCCGTGGTGGCGACCGCCCTCGCGATGGCGATGGGGGTCTCGCTCGTGCTCGGCGCGTGGAACGGGGTGCTGGTGGCAGTGATCGGCATCCAACCGATCATCGCCACCCTGATCCTGATGGTCGCCGGCCGGGGTCTCGCCCAGCTGATCACCGAGGGTCAGATCATCACCATCAACTCCGAGCCGTACCGGGCGATCGGCCTGGGCCACGCGTTGACCCTGCCGCTGGCCATCTTCATCGCTCTCGCCGCGGCACTGCTCGTCGCCGCGTTCACCCGTCGCACCGCGCTCGGCATGATCATCGAGTCGGTGGGCGGCAACTCGGTGGCCAGCCGGCTGGCCGGCATCCGGTCCGGCCGGGTCATCTTCCTCGCGTACGTGATCAGCGCCGCCTGTGCCGCGGTCGCCGGTTTCATGATGACCGCCAACGTCTCCAGTGCCGACGGCAACGCCGCCGGCCTCTGGGTCGAGCTGGACGCGATCCTCGCTGTCGTCATCGGCGGTACTTCGCTCGCGGGCGGCCGGTTCTTCCTCAGCGGCACCATCATCGGCGCGCTGATCATCCAGACCCTGACCACCACCGTGTACGCGATGGACATCTCGCCGCAGACGTCGCTGCTGTTCAAGGCGGTCGTCGTCATCGCCGTCTGCCTCATCCAGGCGCCGGCCTTCCGGGCCCGGTTCACCCGCCGCAGGCGCAACGCCCCGCCGCCCGCCCCCGTCGCCGACAAGCCGAAGGAGCAGGTGCCGGCATGACCACTGGAACGCTTACCGCCGGTCGTAACCGGTTCCGGCTGCCGAGGAAGCAGATACCGGTCCTGGCGACGCTCGCCCTGCTGCTGGTGATGTACGGCATCGGTGTCTCGCAGTACACGGCGTTCTCCAACGTCCAGGTCATCTTCAACGTGTTCATCGACAACGGCTTCCTGCTCGTCGTCGCGGTGGGCATGACCTTCGTGATCCTCACCGGTGGCATCGACCTGTCGGTCGGTTCGGTCGTCGCCATGACGGCGATGGTGTCGGCCGCGCTGCTGCAGGACGGCATGCCGGCGGCGCTGGTGCTCGTCATCGCGCTGCTCATCGGCCCGACGCTCGGCCTGCTGATGGGCTGCGTCATCCACTTCTTCGAGATCCAGCCGTTCATCGTCACGCTCGCCGGGATGTTCTTCGCCCGGGGCATGTGTACGTTCATCTCCGGCGCGTCGATCCCGATCACCGACGGCTTCTGGACCGCGATGTCGCAGGAGCGGATCGGGAACCCCCGCGGCAACTTCGTGTCGATCAGCGTGCTGATCGCCTTCGTGGTGGTCGCCATCGCCGCGTACGTGCTGGCCTACACCCGGCTGGGGCGCAACGTGTACGCCATCGGCGGCAACCCGCAGTCGGCGCTGCTGATGGGCCTGCCGGTGGGGCGGACCCGGATCGCCGTCTACACGATCAGTGGTCTGTGCTCGGCCATCGGCGGGATCCTGCTGTCCTTCTACACCCTCTCCGGCGCGCCGCTGATCGCCGTGGGGATGGAGCTGGACGTCATCGCCGCCGTCGTCATCGGTGGCACGGTGCTCACCGGCGGCGCGGGTTACGTCTTCGGCACGGTACTCGGCGTGCTGGTCCTGGGCGTGATCCAGACCCTCATCACCTTCGATGGGAGCCTCAACTCCTGGTGGACCAAGATCGTGATTGGCGGCCTGCTCTTCGCGTTCATCCTCCTACAGCGCCTCATCGGAATCCGTTACAAGTGACCGCCCCTCTCGCGGAAGGCAACCCCATGGCACCACACACCGAACCCGAGATCTGGTTCCTCACCGGCAGCCAAGGCATGTACGGCGAGGAGACGCTCCGCCAGGTGGCTGAGCAGTCCCGCCAGATCGCGGCAGCACTCGACGACTCGCCGCAGATTCCCGCCCGCGTGGTCTGGAAGCCCGTCCTGACCAACAGTGGTGAGATCCTGCAGGTCTGCCGGGATGCCGCCGCCCAGGGTGCCGTCGGGGTGATCGCCTGGATGCACACGTTCTCGCCGGCCAAGATGTGGATCTCCGGTCTGGACGCGTTGCAGACACCGCTGCTGCACCTGCACACCCAGGCGAACGTTCTGCTGCCGTGGAACGACATCGACATGGACTTCATGAACCTGAACCAGGCCGCGCACGGCGACCGCGAGTTCGGGTACATCCAGACGCGCCTCGGTGTGGCCCGTAAGACGGTGGCCGGGCACGTCAGCGACCCGCGGGTGACCACTCGCATCGGGGCGTGGGCGCGCGCCGCGCTGGGCTGGTCGGCGATGCGGTCGCTGCGCCTGGCCCGCTTCGGTGACAACATGCGCGACGTCGCGGTGACCGAGGGCGACAAGGTCGAGGCCGAGCTGCGGTTCGGCGTCTCGGTGAACACCTACGGCGTCAACGACCTGGTCGAGGTGGTCGGCGAGGTCACCGACGCGCAGGTGGACGACCTGGTCAAGGAGTACCAGGACACCTACCGCATCGTCGGCGAACTGCTGCCCGGCGGCGATCAGCACGACGCGCTGCGCTACGCCGCGCGCCTGGAGTTGGGCATGCGCGCCTTCCTGGACGCGGGTGGGTTCCGGGCCTTCACGACGAACTTCGAGGACCTCGGTGGGCTGCGTCAGCTGCCGGGCATCGCCGTGCAGCGGCTGATGGCGGACGGTTACGGCTTCGGCGGCGAGGGCGACTGGAAGACCTCGGTCCTGGTCCACACCCTCAAGGCGATGTCGGTGGGGGTGAGTGGCGGCACCTCGTTCATGGAGGACTACACCTACGACCTCACCCCGGGCAACGAGCTGGTGCTCGGCGCCCACATGCTGGAGGTCTGCCCGACCATCGCGTCGGACGTGCCCAACGTGGAGATCCACCCGCTGAGCATCGGTGGCCGGGAGGACCCGGTCCGGCTGGTCTTCGACGCCGCACCCGGTCCGGCGGTGGTGCTCGGGTTGGCCGACATGGGGGAGCGGTTCCGGCTCGTGGCCAACGAGATCGACGTCGTGTCCCCGCCGCAGCCGCTGCGCCGGTTGCCGGTGGCCCGGGCGGTGTGGCGTCCGCGCCCCGACCTGCCGGTCTCGGCCGAGGCGTGGATCACCGCCGGCGCCCCGCACCACACGGTGCTGTCGCAGGCGGTGGGCGTGGAGGAGCTGCACGACCTGGCGGAGATGAGCCGCACCGAGCTCGTCGTCATCGACGCCGACACGCAGCCGCGCCGCTTCGCCGACGAGATCCGCTGGAACCAGGCCTACTACCGGCTGGCCCGCGGCTTCTGATTCGCGCGCTCTGATCGCGCTCGACACGGGTGGTCCATCCCTGCCTGCGGCTGGGGTGGACCACCCGTTCGCGTGTGGTCCCGGCGTACGTGAGGCGGCCGTGTTACGGCTTGACTAACAGCATGTTATCGCTCACAGTCTATAGCCAAGATGGTCGATGTCTTTGACTGTCCGGCCACGCGCGCGTTCCACCTCTCTCGGTTGCGGTAGCTCATCGCCGCGACCGTCGGGCTGACGGTGTTAGCGATCACATGGCCGGACGTCGGTCAGCTCGGTGCCCCGCCCGGTGCCGCGGACGCGACCCAGATCGCTCGGTTGACGTCAGCAGAGGAGGATCATGCTTTCCATCGGTCGGGTTCCCCGGGGTGCGCCACGTCGGCGCGGGTGGCTGTCGAGACTTGCTG
Organism: Micromonospora sp. C97; assembly: GCF_018070385.1. Taxonomy (NCBI): domain Bacteria; kingdom Bacillati; phylum Actinomycetota; class Actinomycetes; order Micromonosporales; family Micromonosporaceae; genus Micromonospora; species Micromonospora sp. C97. Next base: position 64,907 of record NZ_JAGPXU010000029.1, on the reverse strand, counting down.
TCGCCGCGATGACGCTGGTGGTCGGTGGCGCGGCCGCAGCCGTCGCCTCGGCGCCCGCGTCAGCGGCGACTGTCGACACCAGTGCCTGGTACGTGTTGGTGAACCGCAACAGCGGCAAGGCCCTGGACGTGTACAACCTGGCGACCAACGACGGCGCGCGGATCACGCAGTGGACCCGCAACAACGGTAACCAGCAGCAGTGGCAGTTCGTCGACTCCGGTGGAGGCTACTACCGGGTGAAGTCGCGGCTGTCCAACAAGGTGTTGGACGTCTCGGGCTTCTCGACCGCCAACGGCGGCGCAATCGTGCAGTGGAGCGACAACAACAGCACCAACCAGCAGTTCCGGTTGGCCGACTCCGACGGCGGTTACGTCCGGTTGATCAATCGGAACAGCAACAAGGTGATGGAGGTGCAGGGCGCCTCGACCGCCGACGGCGGAAACATCGTGCAGTACGACGACTGGAACGGCACCAACCAGCAGTGGCAGTTCGTCCGCGTCGACGGCGGGACCGACCCCACCACGCCACCCCCGTCGAACGGCACCTTCTCGAACCCGGCGATCTGGCAGGACTTCGCCGACGTCGACATCATCCGGGTCGACAACGCGTACTACCTCACGTCGTCCACCATGCACTACTCGCCGGGCGCGCCGGTGCTGCGCTCCTACGACCTGGTGAACTGGGAGTTCGCCGGGCACGCCGTGCCCCGGCTCGACTTCGGCTCGAAGTACGACATGAGCGGTGGCAACGCGTACGTCGACGGGATCTGGGCGTCGACGCTGAACTACCGGCCGAGCAACCGGACGTACTACTGGGCCGGGTGCATCGACTTCGCGCAGACCCACATCTACACCGCGTCCGCCGTCGACGGCGCGTGGAGCAAGCACGCCACCATCCCCAACTGCTACTACGACGCCGGGTTGCTGGTCGACGACAACGACACCATGTACGTGGCGTACGGCAACAGCACCATCAGCGTGGCCCAGCTCTCCGCCGACGGGAAGTCCCAGGTCCGCGCCCAGCAGGTCTACCAGACGCCGTCGAGCATCGGGACGCTGGAGGGCGCCCGCTTCTACAAGCGCAACGGCGCCTACTACATCTGGCTCACCCGACCGGCGAACGGCCAGTACGTGCTGAAGTCGACGAACGGTCCGTTCGGCCCGTACGAGCAGCGTCAGGTCCTGCTCAACCTGCCCGGTCCGATCTCCGGCGGCGGTGTGCCGCACCAGGGCGGTCTGGTGCAGACCCAGAACGGCGACTGGTACTACATGTCCTTCGTCGACGCGTACCCCGGTGGTCGGATGCCGGCCCTGGCGCCGATCACCTGGACCGGCGACGGTTGGCCGGTGTTGCAGACGGTCAACGGCGCGTGGGGCAGCTCGTACCCGAAGCCGAACCTGCCGGCGCCGCCCCGGGCGGTCAAGCCGCTCACCGGCACCGACACCTTCGCCGGCACCACGCTGGGCCCGCAGTGGGAGTGGAACCACAACCCGGACAACAGCAAGTGGTCGGTCAACAACGGCCTGAACCTGCAGACCGCCACCGTCACCGGCGACCTGTACAAGGCGCGCAACACGCTGACCCACCGCATCCAGGGCCCCACCTCGACCGCGACCATCGAGTTGGACTACTCCACCATGCGCGACGGTGACCGCACCGGCCTGGCGGTGCTGCGCAACTCGTCGGCCTGGATCGGCATCCGACGGGACAACGGGTCCACCCGGCTGGTCATGCAGAACGGCCTGACGATGGACGGCAGCTGGAACACCACCAGCACCGGCAGCGAGGTGGCGAGCACCGCCGTCTCCGGTGGCCGGATCTGGTTGCGCGCCAACGCCGACATCAGACCCGGCTCCGGCCGGCAGGCCCGTTTCTCGTACAGCACCGACGGGGTCAACTTCACCTCGTTCGGCAACGCCCTGACGCTGGCGAACAACTGGCAGTTCTTCATGGGCTACCGGTTCGCCATTTTCAACCACGCAACACAGGCGCTCGGTGGCGCGGTCACCGTGCGGCGATTCGACCTGACGACGCCGTGACACCAGTCACACGACGTCCGGTCTGACCGGTGGCGCCGGCCGCGCACGCCGTACGGCATGTCGAGTCGGCGCCACCGTGTCGGGCCCGCGCCGGCCTGCTCCACGCTCTGTCCAGGAGCGCGGGCGGGCCGGCGTACCACGTCGGGGGCCGCGCGCCGCACCGGCTGGCGCGCACCTCCGGCGGGGACCGGGTGGTACGGCGTGGGCGGGTTGCGCAGACCCGACAGAGCCATGCCGTGTTCAGGACGGTTGCTGGCGTAGACTGTCGGCGATCCAGCGCTGGTCACCTGGGATTCAGCACCGGCGTGGTGACTGAGCGAGGGGGATCGGGCCGGGCCGCTCCAGTCGACGTCGACGGGCCGCGGGCCGGAGATGTAGCGGGGGGAGTGAAATGGCCGTCCACGGTCCCGCGATGACGGACGTTGCTCGTCTCGCCGGTGTCTCCCATCAGACGGTGTCGCGGGTGCTCAACGGGCATCCCAACGTCCGTGAGCAGACCCGGCTTCGGGTGCGCGCGGCGATCGCCGAACTCGGCTACCGCCCCAACGGCGCGGCGCGCGCCCTGGTGACCGGTCGATCACAGGTCATCGGGGTGGTCGCGCAGAACACGACGCTCTACGGTCCGGCGTCGCTGCTGGCCGCGTTGGAGCAGACCGCCGCGGAAGAGGGTTTCGCGGTCAGCGTCGGCAGCGTGCGCAATCTCGACCACCGGTCCATCTCGGCGGCCGTCGAGCGGCACCTGTCGCACCGGGTCGCCGGCATCGTGGTCATCGCCCCGGTCGAGTCGGCCGGTGAGGCGTTGGAGCGCCTGCCCAAGGACGTCCCGCTGGTCACCGTCGACGGCGACCCGAGCCGGCCGGTGCCGCTGGTGACCGTCGACCAGGTGGCGGGCGCCCGGGCGGCCACGCAACATCTCCTCGACGCCGGGCACCGCACCGTCTGGCACGTCTCCGGGCCGACCGACTGGTTCGACAGCGTCGGCCGGATCGACGGCTGGCGGCAGGCGCTGCTGGCCGCCGGGTTGGATCCGCCGCCGCCGATGCCGGGGGACTGGTCGGCCGCGTCGGGCTACCGGTGCGGGCAGATGTTGGCGCGGATGCCGGAGGTCACCGCCGTCTTCACCGCCAACGACCATCTCGCGTTGGGCGTGCTGCGGGCGCTGCACGAGTTCGGCCGGCGGGTGCCGGACGAGATCAGTGTGGTCGGCTTCGACGACGTGCCGGAGGCGGCGTACTTCATTCCGCCGCTGACCACCGTCCGACCGGACTTCGACGCGGTGGCGCGGGCGAGCCTGCAGATGTTGCTGTCGCAGATCGAGTCGGGCACCGGCGGGGCGCTGCGGCAGACCGTCGCCCCGGCCCTGGTCGCCCGCCAGAGTGTCGCCCCACCGCGCTGACCATCAGAGGTGCCCCCGCGGCGGGCATCGGTCCCGCCGCGGCTGCCCGCTGAGCGGGTGCGGGTGCGGCCGGGGGTGCGGGCCGACGTCGGCGTGCGGCAATTTCCGGCTTCGTCACCGATAAGACGTGACTCGATGCGTTGCGCAGTGTAGTCAATCGACCTCGGGCGATACGACCTCGTGAAGGTATTGAACCTCGTGAAATGTCGCCGTAACATGATGGGCGTCTCTGTTAGCGCTAACAAAAATAGGCGCACAACTATCGGCGCACCAACCGGAGATCGTAGTCACGGCCGGGCGCCACCGACAAGGAGGCTCGATGAACCGCACTACCCGAGGTCGTCGCTGGGGGAGCGTACTGGCCGCCGGAATACTGCTCGCCGGCACACTGGTCGGCCTTCGCGCTCCGACGGCGCAGGCACTGGACAACGGCGTGGCGCGCACTCCCCCCATGGGGTGGAATTCGTGGAACTCGTTCGGCTGCAACATCAACGAGGCGCTGATCCGGCAGACGGCGGACGCGATCGTCAGCAGCGGTATGCGGGACCTGGGCTACAACTACGTCGTCGTCGACGACTGCTGGTTCAATCCCAACCGGGACTCCTCCGGCAACATCCAGGGCGACCCCGGCCGGTTCCCCAGCGGCATGAAGGCGCTCGGCGACTACCTGCACGCCCGGAACCTGAAGTTCGGCCTCTATCAGGTGCCGGTCGACAAGACCTGCGCGCAGTACTTCGGCTCCTACCCGGGCGCGACCGGCAGCCGTGGTCACGAGGTGCAGGACGCGCGCCAGTTCGCCGCCTGGGGCGTCGACTTCCTCAAGTACGACTGGTGCTCGCCGGAGGGCAGCATCAACGACCAGGTGGCCACCTTCGCCAAGATGCGTGACGCGCTGGCCGCCACCGGCCGGCCGATCGTCTACAGCATCAACCCCAACAGCATCCACGCCAAGACCGGCCCGCAGCGCAACTGGGGCGACGTGGCCAACATGTGGCGAACCACCGAGGACATCACCAACGCGTGGGACACCGGCCAGACCAACGGCTACCCGATGGGCATCCAGAACATCATCAACGTGACAGTTCCGCTGGCGTCGTACGCGAGGCCGGGTGGGTTCAACGACCCGGACATGATGGAGGTCGGCCGCGGTGGCATGAACGACACGGAGATGCGCAGCCACTTCGCGATGTGGGCGATCATGGCGTCTCCGCTGATCGCCGGCAACGACGTGCGGAACATGAACGCCGCGACGCAGACCATCCTCAAGAACGCCAACCTGATCGCCATCAACCAGGACTCGCTCGGGTTGCAGGGGACGCAGGTGTCGTTCGACGGTACGCGTCGGGTGCTGGCCAAGCGGCTCGCCAACGGTGACGTCGCCGTCGCCCTCTTCAACCAGGGTGGCTCGACGACGACGATCTCGACCACCGCCGCGGCCATCGGCAAGTCCGGCTCGTCGTTCACGCTGGTGGACGCGTGGACCGGCGGCACCAGCTCCAGCAGCGGGACCATCAGCGCCAGCGTCCCGGCGCACGGCACCGTGGTGTACCGGGTCAGCGGTGGCGGCACGACGACGCCGCCGCCGACCACGTCGAGCGCGTATGCCAGCGCCGCCTCCGGGCGCTGCCTCGACGTGCCGAACAGCAACACGACCAACGGCACCCAGCCGGTCATCTGGGACTGCAACGGCGCCGCCAACCAGCGCTGGACCCGCAGCGGTCAGACCCTGCAGGCCCTCGGCAAGTGCCTGGACGCGCCCCTCAACGCCACGGCCGGCGTCAAGGTGCAGATCTGGGACTGCAACGGCGGGACCAACCAGCAGTGGGCGGTCAACGCCAACGGCACGATCAGCGCCGTGCAGTCGGGGCTCTGCCTGGACGTCAACAACAACGGCACCGCCAACGGCACCACGGTGATCCTCTGGACCTGCACCGGTGCGGCGAACCAGCGGTGGTCGCAGCGGTAGCCGATCGGGTTCGCCGGCCGACGAGGCCCCGGCGACCCATCTGACCCGACGGTAGTGCTGGTGCCCGCGGACGACAGACGTCGTCCGCGGGCACCGGTCTGTCGGTGCCGTGGACGACCACGCTGAGTTGTCGCGTCCTGCCCTTCCGGCTGATCGGTCGTATCGCTACGCTCGCCTGGATGCTCCGTTACGAGACCGTGACACCGGTATTTCGGATCAGGTGTTGACGCAATGTTTGTGAGCGCTAACACTACCCGAAAGATGACAGTTGGCCCCGGGCAGTCGGCGGGGGAGTCCTGAGAGGAGAAGCCGGTGGGCAGGAAATTCCTGGTTGCTCTCGGCGGCGCGGCACTCGCGCTGAGCTTGGCGGCATGCAGCGGCGGGGGTGCGGGCAGCGGTGACAAGACCGGTGACGAGAAGCCCAGCGATCTGACCATCGGTGTGTCGATGCCGACCCAGACCTCGGAGCGGTGGATTGCCGACGGCAACGCGGTGAAGTCGAAGCTCGAGGCCAAGGGCTACAAGGTCGACCTCCAGTACGCCGGCGACGACATCCCCACGCAGTCGCAGCAGGTCGACCAGATGATCACCCAGGGCGCGGATGTCCTCATCCTCGCGGCGATCGACGGCACGGCGCTCAGCAGCCAGCTGCAGGCCGCCGCGGCCGCGAAGATCCCGGTCATCTCCTACGACCGGCTGATCCGCGGCAGCAAGGACGTCGACTTCTACGTCAGCTTCGACAACTACAAGGTCGGCGTCGCCCAGGGCACCGCGCTGCTGGTCGGTCTCGGCCTGCTGAACAAGGACGGCACGAAGGGCACGGCCAAGGGGCCGCTGAACGTCGAGCTCTTCGCCGGGTCGCTGGATGACAACAACACCCAGTACTTCTTCGGCGGCGCGATGGACACCCTGAAGCCGTTCATCGAGGACGGCACGCTGGTCGTCAAGTCCAAGCAGACCACCCCCGAGCAGGTCGCCATCCTGCGGTGGCAGCAGGAGACCGCGCAGAAGCGGATGGAGAACCTGCTCACCTCCAGCTACAACGACGGCTCGAAGGTCGACGGGGTGCTGTCGCCGTACGACGGCATCTCCCGGGGCATCATCACCGCCCTGCAGAACGCCGGCTACGGCAAGGGCGCGAAGAAGCTCCCGGTCGTGACCGGCCAGGACGCGGAGATCGCCTCGATCAAGCTGATCAACGACGGCGTGCAGAGCTCCACGGTCTTCAAGGACACCCGACTGCTGGCCGAGCAGGCCGTGAACGCGGCCGAGGCGTTCCTGCAGAAGAAGCAGCCGCAGGCCAACGACACCGAGACGTACAACAACGGCGTCAAGGTCGTCCCGGCGTACCTGCTGCCGATCGCGACCGTCTACAAGGACGACATCAAGGCGACGCTGATCGACTCCGGCTACTGGACGGCGGAAGAGGTCGCCGCCGGTCAGGCCAAGAAGTAAGCCACTCGTCGGGCCCGGCGGTCATCCGCCGGCCCCGACGCCTGGGCGTGTACCGCGTCCAGACCTGACGGAGGACAGTGACCATGGACGACACCATCCTCGAGATGCGTCGCATCACCAAGACCTTCCCCGGCGTGACCGCGCTGGAGGACGTCACCCTCGCAGTGCGCCGCGGCGAGATCCACGCCATCTGCGGTGAGAACGGCGCCGGCAAGTCCACCCTGATGAAGGTGCTGTCCGGCGTCTACCCGTCCGGCTCGTACGACGGCGAGATTCTCTTCGACGGCAAGCCGATGCAGTTCCGCGGCATCCGCGACAGCGAGGCCAACGGCATCGTCATCATCCACCAGGAGCTCGCCCTGGTGCCGTACCTGTCGATCGCGGAGAACATCTTCCTCGGCAACGAGCGGCGTGGCCGCAGCGGGCTCATCGACTGGAACTTCGCCAACGCCGAAGCGGCGAAGCTGCTGGCATCCGTCGGGCTGCACGAGAACCCGGTCACCCCGGTCATCCAGCTCGGCGTCGGCAAGCAGCAGCTGGTGGAGATCGCCAAGGCGCTGTCGAAGAAGGTGCGCCTGCTCATCCTGGACGAGCCGACGGCCGCGCTCAACGACATCGACTCGGCGCACCTGCTCGACCTGCTGCGGGCCCTCAAGGAGCAGGGCATCACCTGCATCATGATCTCGCACAAGCTCAACGAGATCACCGCCATCGCCGACTCCACCACGGTGATCCGCGACGGGCGCGCGGTGGAGACCCTCGACATGACGGCCGACGACGTGAACCAGCAGCGGATCATCCGGGGCATGGTCGGGCGCGACCTGGACAGCTTCTACCCCGACCGCGAGTCGTCCCCCGGTGACGAGGTCCTGCGCATCGAGGACTGGACGGTGCGGCACCCGGTCCAGGACCGGATGGTCGTCGAGGGCGTCGGCCTGTCCGTACGCGCCGGTGAGGTCGTCGGCATCGCGGGCCTCATGGGAGCCGGTCGCACCGAGCTGGCGATGAGCGTGTTCGGTCGGTCCTACGGGCGCGACATCCGGGGCCGGCTCTTCGTCCACGGGCGGGAGGTACAGGCCCGCACGGTCGCCGAGGCGATCGACAACGGCATCGCCTACGTCACCGAGGACCGCAAGCGCTACGGGCTCAACCTCATCGACGACGTGCGGCGCAACGTGTCCGCCGCCGCGTTGGACCGGCTGTCCCGCCTGGGCTGGGTGAACGGCAACGAAGAGATCAAGGTTGCCGAGACGAGCCGCAAGGAGATGAACATCCGTACGCCGAGCGTCATGGCGGTGGTCGGCAAGCTCTCCGGCGGCAACCAGCAGAAGGTGGTGCTGTCGAAGTGGCTGTTCACCGACCCGGACGTGTTGATCCTCGACGAACCGACCCGCGGTATCGACGTCGGCGCCAAGTACGAGATCTACACGATCATCAACCGGCTGGTGGCGGCCGGTAAGGCGGTGATCGTCATCTCCTCCGAGCTTCCGGAGCTGCTCGGAATGTGCGACCGCATCTACACCCTCGCCGCCGGCCGGATCACCGGCGAGATGCCGGTGGCCGAGGCGACTCAGGAGAGCCTCATGGAGCTGATGACCAAGGACAAGGAGCTCGTCGGATGACCAGCATCAAGACCCCTTCGACGGAGCGCCCCACGCCGCCGGACAGCACACCCACCGCAGCCCTGCACAGCGGGACGAACGACCTGCGCGCGCTGGTGTTGAACAACCTGCGGCAGAGCGGCATCTACGTCGCCCTGGTCGTCATCGTCGCGCTCTTCGCGGTCCTGACCGACGGGGTGTTGCTGAGCCCCGGCAACATCACCAACATCGTTCTCCAGTACTCGTACATCCTGGTCCTCGCGATCGGCATGGTCATCCTGATCATCGGCGGGCACATCGACCTGTCGGTCGGATCGGTCGTCGCGCTCACCGGAGCGGTCTCCGCCGTCCTGGTGATCCAGCAGGGCCATCCCTGGTGGATCGGCGTCGTGGCGGCGCTTGTCGTCGGCGTCGCGGTAGGCGCCTGGCACGGGTTCTGGGTGGCGTACGCCGGCATTCCGGCCTTCATCGTGACCCTGGCCGGCATGCTGCTGTTCCGGGGTCTCACCCTGCGGGTGCTCGACAACATCTCGCTGTCGCCGTTCCCCTCCGAGTACCAGCAGGTCGCGGCGGGCTTCCTCAACGGCCTGCTCGGCGGCGAGGGCTTCGACGCCTTCACGTTGCTGATCGGCGCCATCGCCGTGGCCGGCTACGCGGTCAGCGGCTTCCGCACCCGCGTGGCGCGGATCCGCTACCAGCAGCCGGTCGAGTCGTTCCCGCTGTTCGTCGCCCGGGTCGTGCTGGTCGGCGCGGTCCTCATGTACTTCGCCTGGCAGTTGGCGCACGCCCGAGGCCTGCCGATCGTGCTGATCATTCTGGCGGTCCTGGTGCTGGTCTACGGCCTGCTCACCCGGCGTACCGTCTTCGGCCGCCAGGTCTACGCGATCGGCGGCAACCTGTCGGCGGCGGCGCTGTCCGGGGTGAAGGTCCGCACCGTCAACTTCTGGATGTTCGTCAACATGGGCTTCCTGGCGGCGGTGGCCGGCGTCATCTACTCCTCGCGGTCCAACGGCGCCCAGCCCGCCGCTGGCAACATGTTCGAGCTGGACGCGATCGCCGCGGCCTTCATCGGCGGCGCGGCGGTCACCGGCGGCGTGGGCACCGTGGTGGGCGCGATGGTCGGTGGTCTGATCATGGCGGTGATGAGCAACGGCATGCAGCTCATGGGCATCGACCAGTCGACCCAGTCCGTGGTGAAGGGCCTCGTCCTGCTCGTCGCGGTCGCCTTCGACGTCTACAACAAGCGTCGCGCCGGCACGTCCCGCTGACGCCCTGAGGTACGCCCGTGTGCCCCTGCCCGCGTTCCGGGCGGGGGCACACGTCGTTCGGTCGCGTGCCGTCGGGACTTGACCGGGTCGGCCCTGGCAGCGGATCGCGGCGCCGGACGTGGCGATTTTCGTAGATCTTGGACAGTTTCCGTTCCGGGTGTACGGAAACTGTCCAAGATCTCGCCGTGGAACCGCGCGGGTCGCCGCGATCGAGCGGGCTCCGTCGGCCAGGGGGAGCGAGGGTCCCGCTGCGCCGCTAAACGGCGCAGCGGGACGGCGCGGTCAGTGGCAGGAGGTGGTGCCGGTGTCCGTGTAGGTCTGGCCGGCCACCGGGACGAACTGCCAGTCGTAGCTGTTGGAGTGCAGGGTGAACTTCAGCAGGCCCCACGCCGAGCTGTTACGTGCCTCGCTGTTGGGCTGGATGGTGCCGAAGCCGTAGTGGCCGGCACCGCCCATCCCGGCGACGAAGCTACGCAGCCCCCGACTCGAGTCGGCGGCACCGGCCGGGTTCATCGGGGCGAACCGCTCGTACACGTGGTTGTGCCCCCACACCACGACGTCGGCGTTGTAGTCGTAGAGGGCCTGGTACAGCGGACGCGTCGACGTCGACGGCGCGTGGTTGGAGCTGGACGTGAACAGTGGGTGGTGCCAGTACGCGAGCGTGCACGGCTTGCCGCTGGCGGCCAGGTCCGCACGCAACCACTGCTCCTGCGCCGAGCCGGCCGACATGCTGATGTTCGAGTTCAGCGACACGATGTGCCAGTTGCCGAGGTCGTACGAGTAGTAGCCGCGACCGCTCGGGCCGGCGGACGTACCGAAGTAGTTGTAGTAGCCGGTCGCGCCCGACGTGTTGTAGTCGTGGTTGCCCGGCGACGGGCGGGTACGGGACTTGTGCCGACCCCAGGTGGGCTCGTAGTAGCTGTTGAACTGCGACGCCGTCCCACTGTCGTAGACGTTGTCGCCGGTGGTGAAGACAGTGCCCGGGATGGTGTCGAGCAGCGCCGCCGTGGCACTGTCGCCGGAGCCCGAGTCGGCGATGTCGCCAGCGCCGACGAAGACCGGGTCGCCCGACGGGGGCGGCGTGGTGGTCCCGGTGGTGACCACCAGCTGCGGGGCGTCAGCGCCACTCTCCCGGGTGTCGTAGTAGGCGCCGTCGCCGCTGGCCGAGGTGGCGCCGAAGCTGTACGTACCGTTGCCGGTGACCGCGGCCGTGACATCGACCTCGTACCAGGTGTTGCCGCTGACCGCGCCGATGGTGCCGAGCGTGGCCCCGTCGATGGCCGGCTGGTTGTTCCAGGTGGTGCCGGTCTCCGACCAGGTGGTGTTGGACATCCGGCGGAACGTGCCGCCGGCGTCGCTGCCGCTGTTACCGCTGATCGTGCGCAGTCGCAGCTTGGCGGCGGTCACCGTGCCGCTGACACCGCTCACGGTGAAGCGCAGGAACGAGCGCCGCACCGGTGAGTTGTCCACCACGACCTGCGTGGACGTGCCGTAGTTGGTGGTGGCCGTGTCGCTCTGGACGTAGGTGTCGGCGACCGGCGTGAAGGTCACGCTCGCCGCCGACGCCGCGCCAGCGCCGGTCACGACGACGGCGGCGGTCGCGGCGACGATCACCGTGACCAGCCCCAGCGTCACCGACGGACGGGGGAATCGAATGTCCATCCAGGACTCCTTACCTCGTGGGAAGAGCGCAAGGAATGTAGGAAGGTCGATGAGCCGGCGGGCGACGGGCGGATGAACACTGCGTCCCGGCAGGCGAACACCTCGTTGTTGGAAAGCCGTTCACCCGGCCCTCGCCCGGATGCCACCGACGGTCCGTTGTGTCCACCGCGGCGAGTACGGACGATGGCTGCCCGTCAGCCGTCGATCCGAGGAGATGCGCGTGTACCTGTCGACCGTCTCCCGACCCGTCGCCGACCCGCCCGGACCGGGGCCCCGACGTGGCCGGTTCGCGATGGTCAGCGGCAACGTCATCGCGCTCGGCACGGTCAGCCTGATCACCGACGTGTCGGCCGAGATGGTGGCCGCGGTCCTGCCTCTCTACCTGGTGCTGGGCCTGAACCTCAGCCCGGTGGCCTTCGGCGTGCTGGACGGCGTCCACACCGGCGCCACCGCGCTGTTGCGGGTCGTCGGCGGTTTCGCCGCCGACCGGTTCCGGCGGCGCAAACTGATCGCCGGCCTCGGGTACGCGCTCTCGGCGGTGGCGAAACTCGGACTGCTGCTCGCCGGCCGGTCGATCCCGGCGATCGGTGCCGTCATCGCCGTCGACCGGCTCGGCAAGGGGGTGCGCAGCGCGCCACGCGATGCTCTGATCACCCTCTCCACCCCGCCCGAGGCGCTGGGTCGGGCATTCGGGGTGCACCGGGCGATGGACAGCTTCGGCGCGTTCCTCGGGCCGCTCGCCGCGTTCGCGGTCCTGCTGGTCGTCGGGCAGTCGTACGACGCGGTCTTCGTCACCAGCTTCTGCATCGCGGCACTGGCCGTCGTGGTGCTGGTGCTCTTCGTCCGGGAACGGCCCACCGGCCCGGCAGCCGACGGCCCGGCGGCGGACGGGCCGGACGACCCGAAGGTGTCCGTCCGCGAGGCGGTCGGCCTGCTGCGCGGCGGGCCTGCCCGCCGGCTGGTGCTGGCCGCCGCGATGCTCGGCCTGGCCACCATCGGCGACGGCTTCGTCTACCTGCTGCTGCAACGCCGGATGGACCTCGGCCTGCGCTGGTTCCCGCTGCTCGCGGTGGGAACCAGCCTGGCCTACCTGCTGCTCGCCGCCCCGCTCGGCGCGCTCGCCGACCGGGTCGGTCGCCTGCCCGTGGTGATCGGCGGCTACACCGCCCTCGGTGCGACGTACCTGCTGCTGGCCGGCCCGGTCGACGGCTGGCCACTGATCGCTCTGGCGCTGACGCTGTACGGCGCCTTCTACGCGGCCACCGACGGTGTGCTCATCGCGCTCGCCGGGCCCGTGCTGCCGGCGCGACTGCGGACCACCGGAATCGCGCTGGTGCAGACCGGGCAGGCCCTGGCGTACCTCGTCTCCTCAGTGCTGTTCGGTCTGGCCTGGCAGGCGTGGGGACCGGAGCACGCGGTCCGCGCGGCGGCGGTGGCCGTCGCCGGCGTCCTGGTCGGCACGCTGCTCCTGCTGACCTCCCCGTCCCGACCCACCACCCGGAAGGTGCTCCGATGACCGCGATGTCGACCCGAGTGAAACTCGGCGTGGTGGTCGCCTCGGCCGTGCTGCTGGGCACGGTGGCGGCCGGCTACGCCGCCACGGCCGCGCAGGCTCCCCGGACACCGCCGCCCGTCGGCGGCGAGCAGGCGGTCAGCCTGGCACCCGGGCCGCGTCTGCTGGCGATCACCGACCGGCACGTCTCCACCGTCGCCGCGACCGACCCCGCCGGGCCGCGCACGGTCGGCGGTCTGGAATGCCTGCGGGTCTACGCCGCGGCCGGCACCGGGGTCTGCCTGAAGCCGGAGACCGCGTGGTCGTACCAGGTTGTCGTGCTCGACGCGGAGCTGCGCCAGACCCGGGCGGTCGGTGTACCCGGTCTGCCGAACCGGGCCCGGGTCTCCGCCTCCGGCCGGATGGTCTCCTGGACCACGTTCGTCGGCGGTGACTCGTACACCTCCAGTGGCTTCTCCACCCGCACCGGGATCCTCGACACCGTCACCGGTGCCACTGTGGCGTCGCTCGAAGACTTCGCGATCACGATGGACGGCCGCCGCCACCGCAACCCGGACGTCAACTACTGGGGCGTCACCTTCACCGCCGACGACAACCGCTTCTACGCGACCATGTCCACCGGGGGTCGGCGGTACCTCGTCCGGGGTGACGTCGCCGCCCGCACCGTCGAGACGCTCAAGGAGAACGTCGAGTGCCCGTCGCTGTCACCGGACGGCACCCGGCTCGCGTTCAAGGAGGCGATCGACGCCGACCCGGCGAAGGGCTGGCGGTTGTCGGTCCTCGACCTGTCGAGCATGCGGGTCACCACGACCGCGGAGACCCGCAGCGTCGATGACCAGGCGGCCTGGCTGGACAGCGGAAAGCTGGCCTACACGCTGCGTCGGGACGACGGCCAACCCGACGTGTGGAGCGTCCCGGCGGACGGGTCGGGTACACCGGCGCTGACGATCCCCGGCGCCGAGTCGCCGTCACCGCTCACCTGACCGCGACCGCGGACAACACGGCCCACCGAGCCGAGCGGGGCCGTTCAGACGGCCTGGTCAGGGCGGGTCGCCGACGCTGGTCACCCCGTCGTCTCCGGGGCGGGACGACGGGGTGGTCACGGCGCGCAGGGTGATCGACTGATCGGTGTGCTCGACCTCGAACAACGTCCCGGCGGGGAAGGCCGCCGACGTCTCGGGCGGCAACTGGATCGTGCCGTCACCGGCCACCACGGCGAAGTCCCGGCCGTCACGCCCCTCGGCGCCGACCCGGCCGTCGCGGATGGTGACCGCCCGGCCCAGTCGGGCGCCCACCTCGCCGTCGTGGGTCACCACCACCACTGTGGTGCCCCGCTGGGCGTTGACGGTGGTCAGCGCGGCGAGCACCTCGTCACGACCGGCCACGTCGAGCTGACTGGTCGGCTCGTCGACCAGGAGCAGGCCGGGCCCGGCGGCGAGCCCCTGCGCCAGCGCTGCCCGCTGGCGCTGACCCGGGGTCAGGTCGGCGACCCGCCGCGCGCCGGCACCGCCGAGACCGACCAGCTCCAGGGCCGTGCGCGCCACGGCTCGCTGCGCCAACCAGATGTTGCGCGACAGCGACAGGTACGGCAGCAGGTTGCGTTCGGCGCCCTGGAGCACGGTGCCGACAGTGGTGCCGCGCAGGGCGGCCAGGCCCTTGGCGGGGAGCCGGGACAGCTCGTGGTCGCCCACCTGGACCCGTCCGGCGGAGGGCTGCATGAGCCCACCGAGGATCGCCACCAACGTGGACTTGCCGGAGCCGGACGGACCTACCAGCGCCAGCATCTCACCGGCCGCGATGCTCAGGTCCACGCCGGAGAGAGCGACGACGTCGCCGGTGGCGGTGGGGTAGATGTGGATCAGTCGATGGCAGGTGACGGCCACCCCCTCGGCCGGCTGTGCGGCGGTCACCGGCGCGTCCTGCCGGGCCGCGGTCATCGACCGCTCCGGCGGCGCACCGAGGCGGCGGTGATCCGACCGAGCACGACCGCGGTGAGGGCGAACAGGACGACGGCCGGCACCGCGAACAACAGCAGCCGGTCGACGGTCGGCCAGTCGGGTATCGGGACCGGTGAGCGGCCGTCGCTGAACAGGCGCTGCCCGCCCCGGGTGAGGAGCCAGATCACCAGGGTGACGAGAGCACCCGACCCCACCGCGAACGCGACCGGCCATCCGTAGCCGCCCCGCACGGCGCGTGGCGGCAACCCCTGCCGACGCAGCGCCACCAGCGTGGCCACCCGGGCGCGTTGCTCGGCGGAGGCCGTCGCCACCATGCCGGCCGCCCCGATCAGCACCCCGGCCAGCGCGGCGAAGACGTTGAAGCGCAGCGCCAGGGCCGCTCCCTGTCGATCGAAGTCCGCTCGGACCTGGGTGATCGTCCGGTCGCCCCGCACGACCAGGCCCTGTTCGCGAAGCCGGTCGAGGACGTCGGTGGGAGCCGACCGCGCCAACCAGACCTCCTCGCTGCCGTTCTGACTGGCGACGGCGAGTCGGTCCGCGTACTCCAGGTCGGCGATGAGACCGGACGCGCCGAGCCGCGGCAGGCGGTCGACCAGACCTCGAACCGACCCGTTGGTCGGTGTCCCGTCGACACCGTCGTACGGATGAGACCCGCCGAGGCTCGTCCCCTTCGACCGGGTCAGGTAGATGGGCAGCGGGAACGGCGAATCGAGCACACCGACACCGGCCGGCCTCGCGCGCGGGCCTTCCGCGACTTCGAGGACCAACGCGGCTTTCGTCCCGCTCGCTGTGCTGATGGACGTGTCATCCGTATCGAGCAGCCGCCACCGTTGCAGATCGGCGAGCTGTGCGCCGGTCAGCACGACCGACTCGCCCTCGCCCTCGCCGTCGGCGGTGCTCAGCTCCTCGAACTGGACCGTGAGTGGCCGGGACACCACGGGAGCATCGATCTCGATCTTGACGAGTCGGCATTCCTGCGCGCACTCGGGCACCTGGAGGTCGTAATCCTTCCGGCCGGGCGTGATGTCCTCGCGGGCAAGGGCAACCCGGGTGCCGTTCCGTCCGGAGATCGTGATCGCGAGGCGGACCCGATGCCCGCCGAAGATCTCGGCGTCGAAGTTGGCGGAGAGCGCCATGATGAGCTGCTGACCCCGCAGCCGCACCGGTTGCCCGGGTGCGGGCGGGTGGATGTCTCGGGCGATGTCCGCCAGCGAGGCGCCGTAGGACGGATGCGGCGCGGCCACCGTCGCCAGCCTCTCGGAGTCCACTGCCAGCAGCGGTGTGCCGGCCGCGGCGGGCGTACCCGACACCACGGCGGCCATCGCGAATCTGCCCTCGGGGTCGACCGCCCGCACGGCTGTCAACAGATGTGCACGCGACGTCGCGTCGACCTCGACGACGCGAGGCGCGCCGACCTCGACGACCGACCGGTCGAGGTAGGCGGCCGAGGCGACCTCACTCGTCGCGACGGTGAAGGCGAGCATGGCGACGGCCACGGTGAGCAGGGCGATCAGCGGCCGGAACCGGGGTTGGCGGGCCACCTGCACCAGGGCGAGGCCGACCGCTGTGCGGCCACGCGCGAGCAGCGCCGCGCCCACAGCGGCGCCGGCGAGCATCGCGACCCGCGCCAGCAGCACGCCTGCGGCGAGCGCTCCGGCGATCGGTGCCACCAGCGCCAGACCACTGGGCGATCCGCCGGAGCGCAACTGCACCACGGCGCCCACGGCGATGGACACCGCGACGACGTCGCCGATGGTGGCCCGCCACCCTCGTACCCGGGCCGGCACCCTACGCAGCAGGTCGACGACCGGCGCGGACATCATCCGGGCCTGGGCCAACAGCACCGCGGCGAGCGCGCCGAGGGCGGCGACAGCGGCGAAGACGATCGTCGTCGCGTCCACGGCGACGTCGGCGTGGGCCGGGAGGGTGCGCGCGGCGAGCAGGTCGGCGGCGGCCAGACCCGCCAGGCAGCCGAGGGGGATCGCGACCAGGACGGGCACGGCGTGCTCACCGATCGCCAGCGCCCACAGCCGTCGACGCTGCACGCCACGGAGCAGGAGCAGGCCCTGCTCCGGTCGGCGTTGGTCGGACGCCGAACCGACAGCGACGAAGAGGACCAGCCAGCAGAGCAGGACGAGCAGCCCCGCGCCCAGCACCACGCCGTCGGCCAGCTGCCCGCGTTGCAGTGTGACGCGGTCCAACAGACTCGGCAGGCTGCTGCCGGCCCCGTAACCCTCACGCCCCCCGTCGCGCTCCAGCACCGCGATCGTCTCCCGCAGGTCCGGCACGGATCGGCCGTCCAGCAACCGTTCGGTGGCGTAGAGATCGGCGGTCGACCGGGACAGGATCAGGTCGTCGTCGACGAGGGGTGACGACTCGGCGCTGAAGATGGCGTCCTCGGCGCTACCCGGGATCGACGTGGTGGCCGTGTCCGCGGCGGGCGGCCGGATGAGCTCCTCGCCGAGCCAGTACGGATCCCGCACGTCCAACGGTTGGTAGACGCCGGACACCCGCACCGGCACGGCGCCGAAGGTGAACTGATCCCCGACGCCGACACCGAGCCGCGCCGCGGTGTGCGTACTGACCATGACCTCGGGGACCTGACCTCTCGCTGTGGCCCGGGGGCAGGCGCCGGTCACGGCGACCCGCTCGCAGACCCCCGCCCGATAGGTCAGGTTCGAGGTCACCCTGCCGGCGCGACCGGCGGCGACACCGCCGCTCTGGGCGCCCAGGACGACGTCGAACCCGGCCGGCGTCAACTGACGGACCCTGTCGGCGAACACCGTCCTGGTCGGATCGCCGGGCATCCCCGGATACTCGACGGGCTCGGCGAGTCGCACCCGCCGCTCGTTCGGCTGCGCGGTGGACAGTTCGTAGCGCCACAGGGCCTGCCCGGCCGCGGCGGTGTAACTCGGTGCGGCCGCGGCGGCGGCACTGGCGAGCAACGCGAGCAGGAGCACGGCGGCGGCCTGCGCCCGACGGGCCGCGAGCGCTGCCCAGATGATGGTCAGCATTGACGGCGATGCTATCGGCGGTGCCTTTCGCCCGCCGTCCCGTGCGGATGGACTGAGATCTGCCGGTTATCGCAGGCCCGTCAATCGCGGACGATCTCCGCCCGACCCTCGACGAGATGCAGCTCCGCCTCGCAGGCGGCGGCCACCTCCGGGTCGTGGGTGGCGAACACGACCGCCGCGCCCCGGCGTGCCTCGTCGTGCAGCAGATCCAGCACGCGCTGCCGATTACCCGCGTCCAGCTCGCTGGTCACCTCGTCGGCCAGCAGCACGCCGCCGCGCAGCGCCAGACCGCGAGCGATGGCCGTCCGCTGCTGCTGGCCGCCGGACAGCTCCTCGACCAACTGGTCGGCCTGGCCGGAGAGACCCAGCCGATCCAGCATCGTTGCGGTCTGCTGGCGGGCCTGCGCCGCTGCCACACCGCCGGCGACCAGCGCCACCTGCAGGTTCTCGGTGGCGGTCAGGATCGGGGCCAGACCGTTGTCCTGCGGGACGAGGACGATCCGGTGCTCGACCGCGTGGTCGCGGTCGCGAAGCGCCTGCCCGTCGACTGTCACCGCGCCGTCTCGCGGGCGCAGCAGCCCGGCCATCGCGTGCAGCAGGGTGGTCTTGCCGGCACCCGACGAACCGGTCAACGCCAGCACCCGACCCGGACGGACCGTCACCGACACGTCCCGGAGCACGGTCGGCGCATGGCCGTAGCCGATCGACACCCGTTGAAGAGTCAACATCCGCGCTCGCCCCCTCCGGTAGCGGCGTTCCGCACAGTGCCGCGCCCTACCGCATGGCGCAATTCTCGTTCAGGGGTGGTGCGGCGCGCAGCCCGGCCGAGGCCGGCTCGGGCGCGAATCCAGGGATGTAGAAAACCTTCGATGGGTTCGTTGACTTTTGACGATTTGCTACACAACAATCGGCGTCAATATCGACGGTTGTCTCTCGGTTGTGATCCGGCGGGAGGCATCCGTGGCGGAACTCGACGGTCCGAGAACCCATCCGAAAGTGAGGCCACGATGAGACACGGTCGACGACTGGTCGGCGGCACAGCCGCCGCCCTGTTGATGGTCACGAGCCTGATCGGGGCGGCGCCCAGCGCCGCCGCCGCGGCCGTCACCCCCGCGCTCACCGCCGCGGTGACCGCCAAGCTGCTCGGTTCCGCCGAACTGTCAGTGGCCGGAGCGCGACCGGAGACCCGGGTCACCGTCAGCCGTACCAGCGGCCGGTGGGCGTTCGGCACCGCCGTCGCCCTCGCGCCCCGGCAGGAGGACGCCCACCCCACCGGGTCGATCTTCATCGCCCGGTCCGAGCCCGCCGGGTGGCGGATCGCCTTCGACGGCGAGGCCGCCTTCGGCGCCCTGGCCGCCGAGTCGCCGCTGACGACCGCGCAGGAGAGGGACGTGCTCACCACCACCCCGAGCCCGATGTACGCGGGCGGCGACTACCGGACCGGGATGGCCCTGCCGTTCGGCGTTGGCCAGACGTGGACGCTCACCAGCGGCCCGCACGGCTGGGGTGGAACCGAGTCGCCGTACAGCTCGGTCGACCTGGCCGGCGGCGACCAGGTGGTCCGTGCCGCCCGGGCGGGCGCGGCGTACACGATGTGCCAGGGGTGGATCCGGGTGATCCACGACCGGGGCTACTCGACCGACTACTACCACCTGTGGAACAGCATCTCCGTCAACGGCGCCAGCGTCGGTCAGGGCGCCGTCCTGGGTAACACCGGCACCGACGTCACCTGCGGCGGTGCCGCCTACGGCCGGCACGTCCACTTCGGGCTCCGGCAGAACAGCGCGTACGTGCCGATCGCCGGGCACGACATCGGCAAGTGGGTGCTGGCCAACGGGGCCGCCGCGTACCAGGGCGGGGCACGGCACGGGTCGGCCTGGGCCGGTGCTGGTGGCGGTCTCTACAACTACGGCGCGCTCGGCTTCAACCAGGGGGTGGTCGACGCGAACGGCGGCGGGGCGCTCACCCGACGTGCCGGGCCGGGGACCGGCTACGGCTCACTCGGCTCGGTGGCCGACGGCGCCACTGTCACCATCTCCTGCTCCGCCAACGGCACCTCGCACACCGGCCGGTACGGCACCACGGCGCTCTGGAACCGGTTGAGCGACGGCAGTTGGGTGTCCGACGCCTACCTGTCGACAGGTGTGAACGGTCCGGTCAACGGCTGGTGCTGACGAGCCCGACCCCGAGGTGGGCGGCCCCGCGCCGCCCACCTCCGTCACCGCGAGGAGTGCTGATGTCCGCTCGAACCTCCCACCGAAGCCGCTTCCTGCTCGCCCTGACCACCGCCCTGACCGGGGTCGTCGTGGGTGCCACCCCCGCCGCCGCCGACCCCGGCGGGACACCAGCGACGGCCACCCCGCTGGCCGTCGCGTTCGACACCGCCGCGGCGCGCTACGACGTTCCGCGCGACCTGCTGGTGGCGCTCGGGTACGCCGAGTCGCGGCTGGACATGCACGGCGGCGCGCCGAGCGCGGCCGGCGGTTACGGGCTGATGCACCTGACGAGCAACCCCGAGGTGCGCACACTGGACGAAGCCGCCACGCTCACCCGGCTCAGTCCGGCCGCGCTGCGGACCGACGCTACGGCGAACGTCCTCGGGGCGGCAGCAGTGCTGCGCGCGTACGCCGATCAGGCCGGCCGCACCGCCGCGGACCGCGACGACGTGAACGCCTGGCATCCGGCGCTGGCCCGCTACGGCGGCGCGCACGACCCGTCGGTGGCGCGGCGCTACGCGGACAGCGTCTACGACCTGCTGCGCGCCGGGTTCAGCGAGCGCGGCGAGACGGTGTCGGGCCGACCGGTCGCGCCGCGCCGGGGCACCCTGGAGCGCGCCGGCGGGGTCGGCACGCTCAGCACCGACTACGGGCCGGCCGTCTGGGCGCCGGCCAGCACCAGCAACTACACGGTGGCCAGTCGGCCGGGCAGCCACCCGGTCACCCGCATCGTCATCCACACCGCGCAGGGCTCGTACTCCGGCACCGTCGGCTGGTTCCAGAACCCGGCCGCGCAGGCCAGCGCGCACTACACCTTCCGCTCCTCCGACGGGGCCGTCACCCAGTCGGTGCGGGAGAAGGACATCGCCTGGCACGCCGGCAACTGGACCTACAACACCCAGTCGATCGGCATCGAGCACGAGGGGTACGTCGACAATCCCGCCTGGCTCACCGACGCGATGTACCGCGCGTCCGCCGCACTCACCCGCAGCCTCGCCACCAGGTACGGCATCCCGAAGGACCGGGCGCACATCATCGGGCACAACGAGGTGCCCGGCGCGACGCACACCGACCCGGGCCCGAACTGGAACTGGACCTACTACCTGCAGTTGGTCAACGGCATCACCGGCGTCGGCTCCGGCACGGTGAGCACCAGCGCGAGCACCCTGAACGTCCGCTCCGGCCCCGGTGCCAGTTATCCGATCGTCGGCTCGGTCGCCGACGGCGCCACCGTCGCCGTCTACTGTCAGGCCGTCGGCAGCACTGTCACCGGCCCGTACGGCACGACGTCCGTCTGGAACCGGATCGGCACCAACCGCTACGTCTCCGACGCCTACGTGCTGACCGGCTACGACGGGTACATCCCGAACGTGCCGCGCTGCTGACGGCCCGGTACGACCACTACCGCTCAGGCGGTCGACGACGCGCCGAAGAGCAGGTCCAGCTGGGCGTCCAGCGCGCCCAGCGCCTGCTCGGCGGTGTACTGCCCGCCGAGCAGGTAGACACCCAGCCCTTCCATCAGCGCCAGCAGACCGGCCGCGGCGGCGGCGTCGTGCCGCTCGGGCAGGAGGCCGGCGATGAACTCGGTGAGCTGCCGGGTGCCCTCCCGCAGGCCGGTCGCGGCGGCCGGACGTACCGCCGTGTAGGCGAGGAACGCCAGCGCCACCCGACCGTCGTCGCGGGTGTGCGCGTCGACCGGCAGCAACGCGGCGAGCAGGGTCCGCAGCAGCAGCCGGGGCGGTGGGTCAGCACCCAGCCGGGCCACCGCCTCGGTGACCCGGATCTGGCTGCGCTCGCGGACCACGCTCAACGCGAACGCCATCATCTCGTCCTTGGTCCGGAAGTAGTGCTGGACCATGCCGGCCGACACGCCGGCTGCGGCGGCCACGTGTCGGAGGCTGACCGCTTCCAGCCCCTGAGCCGCGGCGACCCGCATCAACGCGTCCGCGATGAGGGTGCGTCGCTCCTGGTGGTCGACCTTCTTCGGCATGGCCTCGATCGTTTCACAGTGGTTGGCCCGGGTGCCCCGCCAGCGGCGGTGGTTACCGGCTGACGGTGCCGCCCGTGGGGGTGCCCCGGGCGCTGCGCAGCAGGCCGTCGGGGTCGTCGGCGTACAGTCGCAGCTCGTTCGTCGGCGCGGACCCGCCCCTCGGCAGGTCGAAGGTCAGCGGCCGGCGCAGCAGGACGTCGACGCTCGTCTGACTGCCGACGGCGATGGACACCACCCGGCGGTCGCCCTCCTGCTCGACCTGGACCGACCTGCTCGACGGCAGCGAACGGTACCGCTTGCGCAGTGCCTCGACGTCGGTCCACGGGATGAAGATGTCGATGCCCGCGTTGAGCCGCACCCGCAGGCCACTGTCACCCACGACGTGGGGGTGGATGGTCATGCCGGCGTACAGCCCGATCATCCAGAGCAGACCCCAGACGCCGAGGCCGAGCACGATCCAGCGGGCGGGCCGCCAGGGCACCACGTGGGTGACGACGACATCGAAGATCGGGATCTCCACGACCGACAGCCCGATGAAGATGCCCAGGATCGGCTTGACCACGCCGAGGTAACCGAACGGCTCGTCGCCGGGCCCTAGTGGCAGTGCCCGTCGCCGCGCCCACACGTAGAGGCTGCGCCACGTCGCGGCCTCGGCCTCGGCCGCGCGACGCAGCAGCGGGCCCACCCGCGCCCTGGTCGTCGCCGTGGTGTCGCTCATCGTCGTCCTTCTCGGTAGGGGGTGGACGGTCAGTGGACCGTGACGGTGCCGGCGCCGCCGTCGACAGTGACGAGTTGCCCCGTGGTGATCGTCCGGGTGGCGTCCGGCACGCAGATGACGGCGGGAATGCCGTACTCGCGGGCCACCGTCGGGCCGTGCGCCATGATCGCGCCGGTCTCGGTGACCAGCGCCGCGGCGGTGAGGAACAGCGGGGTCCACCCGGGGTCCGTGGTCGCGGCCACCAGGACGTCGCCGGGCTCGACGTGGGCGGTGCCCGGGTCGTGGACGACCCGGGCGGGGCCGGTCACCCGACCCGCCGACGCGCCCACGCCGGCGAGCGTCCCGTCGCCGGCCGCCGTCGCGGGCAGGACCGCCTCGACGTCGGTGCCGTCGGAGAGCAGCGCCACCGGCACCGTCGCGCGGCGTAGCTCGCGGCGGTGCACGGCCCGCCGGGAGGTGACTGTCGCTCGCGGGTCGACACCCTGGTGTACGGCGGCGTGCACCTCGTCGAGGGTCAGGAACATGATGTCGTCGGGTTGGTCCAGCAACCCGGTGCCGTGCAGGTCGGCGCCGATGAGCAGCAGTTGCCGGCGGGTCTCGCGCAGTGGGTACAACCCGGCGAACTTGCCGGCCTCGCGCAGACCGGCCAACGACCGCGCCCGGCGCAGCAGGAAACCGGCGATGGTGCCGCGCACCGGCCGCCGACGGCGGGCTCGCCCGATCAGCTCCGCCAGCGCTCGCTCGGCGGCGACGGCGGCTTGTCGGAAACGTTCGTCGGGGCCCTGGCGTGGATCGGTGACCCGCAGGTAGTTGGCGACAGCGGCGAAGACCGGAGCGGGGTCCTCCTCCCAGCGCGGCACGCCGAGGTCGACTTCGGCGACGCCCCGGTGGCCGTAGGTCTCCAGGAAGGCGGCCATGCCGATGTCGGGCAGGGTTCCGCGCAGGTAGCGCGTGGCCAGCTCGGCCGGCGGGGTGTCGAGCAGGAGTCGGCGGTGCTCGCCCGCGCCCTGGGCCAGCCGCCACAGCGCCAGGTCCATCTCGATGGTGACGTTGTGCGGCATGCCGCCCAGCACGGTGTGGATCTCGTCCGGCCCGGTGAGGCCCTTGAGCAGCGCGGCCGGCAGCGCGGCGGCCAGCATTCCCGCGACGATCGGCCACATGATCGCGTCGGCGCTGTCGTCGGCCTCCTGCGCCGTCTGCACGAAGCGCAGCCGGTCGGCGGCGGTGCGCAGGTCGGCGGGGGCCGCAGACCGGGTCCTCAGCCGCTCGATCGCCTCGAACATCCGAATCCGTGCGGTGTCGGGACGGGCCAGCGCCCGCAGGATCCCGACCATCGCACGCCGGGCCGTCCGCAGCGAGGCGGCCCCCGGGGCCCGGCCGCGGCGGGGGCCGCCGTTGGTCGGGGTGAAGCGGGGGTCGTCCAGCACGTGCTGCATCACCGCCTGGGCGCGCGGCCCGAAGTCGACAGCCATGAGCTTGACCAGCCGTTTGCGCGACGACCGGTCCCGGGCCAGGTCGGTCAGGTCGCCGTAGAGCCGCCCACCGATGTCCACGATCTCCACCCGCACCCCTAGCGCGGCCAGCATGGCGGTGATCTGCGTCCGCAGTGTGGCCATGCCCATCGGGGTGACCGGTCGCAGCATGCCCTGGACGTGACCGAACTCCAGGTAGACCCGGGGGAGGGGCTTGTCGGTGGCCGGCGGCTGCGGAAACATCGTGGTGATCGGCCGGGCCTGCAGCAGCCACTGGACGTCGTGCGCGTCGATCGCCCACTCGATGTCCTGCGGGCAACCGAAGTGGGCCTGCAACCGTTCGCCGGTGGCGCGCAGATCGGCCAGGTGTGCGGAGGTCAGGCAGCCGGTGTCGGCTCGGCTGACGCCGTCGAGGACGTAGTGGTCCACAGTCGCCGCGCCGTCCACCACGGCCGTGCCGAGACCGGGGGCCGCGTCGACGGTCATCTCGTCGCGCCGCCCGCTCAGCGGGTTCGCGGTGAACAGCACCCCGGCCACCGTAGGCGTGATCATGCGTTGCACCACGACGGCCATCCGCACCTGCCGGTTGTCGATCTGTCGGGCGTCGCGGTAGGCGGTCGCCCGGTCGCTGTGCAGCGAGGCCCAGCACTTCTCGACGGCGGCGATCAGCTCGGCGTCGCCGACGACGTCGAGCACGGTGTCGTGTTGCCCGGCGAAGCTCGCGTCGGGCAGGTCCTCCGCCGTGGCGCTGGAGCGCACCGCGACCCGGCCCGCGCCGAGCCGCTGGTACGCGGCGACGACCTCGGCGGCCGGTACCACGCCGAGTCGGTGTGCCTCGGTGGTGACGCAGAAGCCCTCGGGGACCCGTTCGCCGCGCCGGATCAGCTCGCCCAACCCGGCGGCCTTGCCGCCGACCAGGTCGAGCAGGTCGGTGGTCGCCTCGGACAACGGGATCACGTGCATGGGGTCCCACTCTCTTTGCAATACAACTGCATTGAATGCGACGGTACCTCGTTGACGATGCGACTGCAATGTCACCGCTCGCGGTGCGACAGGGCTTTGAGGCGCTGACCCGGCGCCGTGGCGTTGCCGGGATCTGCCATGCTCGGGCCGGTGACGACCGGCCGCCCCGCCAGAGCCCGTACCCACCGCCGTCCCCGACGCCGTGCCATCCGCGTCCTCCTCGCGCTCGTCGCGGTGGCGGCCGTCCTGGGCATCGCGGTGGTGGCGGTGCCGATGCTGCGACCGGCCGGGCCGCGTCCGCTCTTCCAGATGCCGGTGGCCTGTGGGGAGACGTGGCAGCTCAGCACCTATCCCGGCCACGACGACTACGACGTCGACTTCTTTCCCGTCGAGGGCGAGACGTGGGGGCGGCCGGTGCTCGCGTCCTATGCCGGAACTGTCACCGTGGCGGGCGTCAACGGGTCGCTCGGTGGTCGTACCCCGGAGAACCCGGACGGCCCACGGGGACGCGGCGGCGGCTACTGGGTGAAGATCGATCACGGCGGCAAGTGGGAGACGCAGTACCTGCACCTGCTCGAACCGCCGCTGGTCGAGGTGGGTCAGAAGGTCGCCCAGGGCGAACAGATCGGAAAGCTGGGCAGCACCGGCAACTCCGGCGCGCCGCACCTGCACTACGAGCAGCGTCGCGGCTGGGAGAAGGTCGAGACGCACTTCGACGGCGAGCCGTCGGGCATCACCACCGACGAACGCGAACAGATCCTGCGGCGGGTGAGCAACAACTGCCCGGCCGTCTCCTGAGGACGGCGGTTTGCCCGGTGCTTCTCGGGGCACTGATTCGGGGAACAGTTCGGACCCAGGGAGGAGCCGGCCATGGTCAAGGGTGACGTCGACACGTACCACGAGGACGGTCAGTGGAAGAACAAGCCGGAGGGCAACGAGCGGGCCAGCAGCACGCATGACGTGAAGGCCGACGCGCAGGCCCAGGGCCGCGAGATGGCGGCCGACCGCGGCGTCGAACACGTGGTCAAGAAGCAGGACGGCACCATCGGGGAGAAGAACACCTACCCCCGCAGCCGTGACCCCCGCGACATCGAGGGCTGAGCGCCCTCGTCCCGAATCTCGCACGGACCGACCCCCTCGGCAGGAGTGCCGGCGGGGGTCGGTCCGTTTCCGCTGGCGGTCGTCGGCCTGCCGCGGTTATCCGAGTACCGAAATTATGGGTGTTTTGGGGGGTTATAGTCCGAATCGGTGCTGGAGTGAAAGCTGGGAGTGGGCATGTCGTTGTGGAACCGGCGTGGTCCGTCGAGCGCCGGGGCGCTGATCATCGTCGTGCTCGCCGGGATGCTCGTGGTCGGACCACTCCCGGCGTCGGCGGCCGGCTCCGTCCTGTTCGACCAGCCCTTTCACCAGAACACCGCGAACGGCATCGGCGCGGTGTCGCTGCCAGCAGTGCCCGGCACCGGGACTACCAACGCCGCCTGCCTGAGCGCGGCCGGCAACTCCACCACCGGCCCGCTGCTGAGTTGCACCACAGCCACCGACCCGCAGGGTGCGGGCAAACTGCGCCTCACCCCCGCGACCGTCAACCGGCAGGGCGGGGTGTTCGGCGCGGTGAGCGTCCCCACCTCGCAGGGCCTGCACCTGACCTTCAACACCTACCAGTACGGCGGCGGCAACCCGGGCGCGGACGGCCTCGCCTTCGCGCTGGCCGCCGTCGACCCGGCCAACCCGAGGTCGCCGTCCACCCTCGGCCCGTCGGGCGGCTCGCTGGGCTACTCGGCGGCCTTCAACGGCGTGTCGGCGGGACTCTCCAACGGCTACCTGGGCATCGGCCTGGACGTCTTCGGCAACTTCAGCAACAGCACGTACCAGGGCACCGGCTGTACGAACCCGCCGTACATCTCGACCACCAACGCGCGGGTCCCCGGCCAGGTGGTGGTCCGGGGACCGGGCCGCAACGGGGTCGGCTACTGCGCGCTGAACAGCACCGCCGCAAGCACCTCGGCTCCTGCGCTGCCGCTGCGGGCCAGCACCCGAGCGGCGTCGGTGGTGCCGGTCGAGGTCGTCGTCAACACCACCTCGTCGTCGTACACCACCGACACCGGCATCACCGCTCCCGCCGGCCAGTACCGGGTCAGATTCACCCCGGTCGGCGGGCAGGCCCGAACCCTGGAAGGCGCGCTCCCGGTGGTGTCGCCCAGCCTGTACCCGTCGCCGACCTGGCTCAACGCCAACGGCTACCCTCGGCAACTCGCCTTCGGCTGGGTGGGCTCGACCGGCTCGGTCACCGACTTCCACGAGGTCGACGACGCCCGGGCGGTCAGCTTCAACCCGGTACCCGACCTGAACGTGGCGCAGACCAGCGCGGTCGGTGCCACCCCACAGCCCGGTGACCCGGTGACCTACTCGATCACCGCGGGAGTCGACGCCGGCACCGCCGAGACGGCACCGATCTCGGTCGCCCAGACCCTCCCCGCCGGTGTCGTCCCGCGCGGCGCGTTCGGCTCCGGTTGGGTCTGCGGCGCACCCTCCGGTCAGAGCGTCACCTGCACCAACAGCAACGGCCCGTTCGCCGGCGGAACCTTCCTGCCGCCCATCACGGTCACCGCGACCGTCACCGGCACCGGCGTGACGCCGGCACAGATCCAGACCGCGACGGTGGCGACCTCGTCGTCGATCGACGCGAACCCGGGTCTCGCCACCGGCACCACCCCGGTCGCGCCGGCCACCGCACCGAGCGGCGTCACCGTCACCCCGGCGCAGAGCACGGTCTCCGGAGGCATCCCGGTCACCGTCGGCGGCAGCAACCTCACCGCAGCGACAGCGATCACCATCGGTACGGCCGCCGAGCAGCAGGCCGGCACGTCGGTGCTGCTGGTGCCGTGCACCTCCGGCCCGGCCGCCGGCTGCTTCACCGTGAACCCCGACGGCACCCTCGGCATCTCCGCCATGCCCGCCCGGTCCAGCCCGGCGACAGTCACGGTCAGCGTCGTCACCCGAGGCTCCGCCGGATCGGCGAGCTACGTCTACGCGTCCGCCCCCGGCACGCCGAGCACGCCCACCGCTGTCGCTGGTGGCGCCAGCGCCACCGTGAGCTGGACCGCGCCGGCGAACAACGGCAGCCCGATCACCAGTTACCTGATCACCCCGATCCGGGACGGCGTCACCCAACCGACAGTCACCTTCGACGCCTCCACCACCAGTCGCACCCTGACCGGGCTGACCGTCGGCGCGTCGTACACCTTCCGGGTGGCAGCGGTGAACGCCTACGGCACCGGTGCGGCCAGCCCACCCTCGGCGGCGGTGGTCCCGTACACGGTGCCCGCGGCCCCGACGAACACCTCGGCCACCGCGGGCACCAACGCCGCCACGGTGAGCTGGACGGCCCCGGCCAACGGGGGGTCGCCGATCACCGGTTACACGGTGACGCCCTACCTCGGTGCCGTGGCGCAGACCCCCCGGGTCTTCACCGGCACCGCCACGACCCAGATCGTCACCGGGCTGACCGCCGGTGCCTCGTACACCTTCCAGGTGGCCGCGACGAATGCCGCCGGGACCGGTCCACAGTCGCCCGCCTCCGCGTCGGTGACCGTCAACGCGCCACCGACGCTGACCTTCCCACCGCCCCCACCCGGCAAGGCGTACGACCCGTACCAGTACCAGCTGACTGTCACCGGCGGCACGGGCCCGTTCACCTGGGCGGTCAGCGCGGGGAGCCTGCCGGCCGGGCTGACCCTCGACCCGCTCACCGGGCTGCTCTCCGGCACGCCCACCGAGGCCGGGACGTTCCCGTTCACCGTCCGGGTGACCGACTCGTTCGACCAGTCCGCGACCCGACCGGTCGACCTGGTCATCACCCCGCTCGGCGGGCTCTCCATCAGCGTCCCGGCGGTCTCCGCACTCGGCACCGTCACCTCGGGCACGACCGGCGTCTCAGGCCAACTCGGTCCGGTGACCGTCACCGACGACCGGGGGCCGTTCTCCGGAAACTGGGTCAGCGTCGTCTCCAGCACGAGCTTCACCACGGGTTCCGGCTCGGGCGGCGAGACCATCCCCACCAGCAACATCACGTACGCCTCCGGGCCCGCCCTGGCCAGCACCGGGATCGGCACCTTCGTGCCGCAGCCCGGGGCGTCGCTGTCCACCCCGCGTACCGCCGCCGGGTGGTCCGGCCAGGCGGGGGGCCCGAACGCCGCGACATGGAACCCCACCCTGTGGGTGGCCATCCCGTCCGGAGTGGTGGTCGGCGACTACGTGGCGGTCGTGACCCACTCCGTCATCTAGGGTCGCTTCGCTGGCGGGACGCCGCTGCCCGGCCGTTGGAAGGCAACGGCCGGGCAGTCTCTGCGGTGGTGCGGGCGTCAGGCCAACCGGGTCCGGTGCCTGCGGACGAGATGCCAGCCACCAAGGGTGCCCAGCACCAGCAGGGCGATCCCGCCGACCAGGTAGACCAGCCAACTCGGCCCGCTGGAGGCCGAGACCGTCATCGGCGCCGCGACGGGAAGGACGATCTTCCCGGTCGCGGTGCGCTGCACAGTGCCGCTGGCGAGCGTCGCGTGCACGTCCCAGGTCCCCGCGGGCAGCGTCTGGTTGACCTCGATCCGAACCTGACCGCTCTGGCCGGGCAGGATCGTCACCCCGTTGGTCACCTTGAACGGTCCGGCCTGGACCGCGGTCTTGGTCAGCGACAGGGTGCCGGTCATGTCCAGCGCGCGTTCACCGGTGTTGGTGACCTTCGCGGTGACGACGGGGAACTCGCCGGTGCCGGGCTCCGCGGCCAACCCCTCGATCCGGAAGTCCGTTGGCGGCTCACCACCCGGACCGACGTCGAGGTAGACCCGGATGCCCACCCGGTGGATCTGGGTGACGTTGCCGGCGCCTTCCGTCGCGCTGGTGACCTGTGCCCAGATCGCGGCGTACCGCTCGCCCTTCGAGGCCTTCTCCGGCACGGCGACCTCGACCTCGACCGGTCGTCGCTCGCCCGGGTCCAGCCGCATCGCGGCGGTCCTCAGCCGGATCCACCCGCTGAGTTCGTTGCCGGTGCGCCCCTCGGGCACGGTGAAGGCGTTGTTCTCGACCGACGCGGCGCCGGCATAGAACTCGATCTTCTGCGTCTCGGCGGAGGTGTTCTGCACCTCGACCCGGCGGTTGATCGTCGCCCCGGGCTTCAGGTGGTCCACGATGTAGACCCGGGCGCGGGGATCCTGCACCCGACTCGCCGGGATGTCCAGCATCCGGATGCTGATCGCGGCCTCCTCGGCCGGATCGTGTCGCTGCTCCCGCACGGCAACGGCTGGTGCCGCCGAAACCCCGAGCGCCACGAGGGCGACCGAGGTCAGCAGCACCAGCCGGCCGAGCGGCTCAGAACACCGAATGTGTCACCGTCCCGGTGTAGACACCCTGGACGGTGCCGACGGGCACGTTCACCACCAGGGTGGGGTTCCAGGTGGCGAAGTTGTTGCCGGTGCCGCCGGTGTGGGTCATCGCCGTCCGGGGCACGTTGATGACCACCGCGTCGGCGGAGGTCGGCTGGCCCGGTGTGAAGGTGCCGCCGCCGGCGGTCGCCGTCGCGGGGCCGGACCAGTACAGGACGTTGATGTTCGGGATCGTCTCGCCGGAGCTGCCGCCGCCGGTGGTGAAGTCGGTGGAGATGACGTTGGCGGTCCAGTTGGGGGTGAGCGACCCGCGTTGGTCCAGCACGGTGACCGGGCCGAGTTGACCGGAGACGGTCGTGCCCTCCACGCCGTTGCCGATGTTCGCCGTCGACGGCACAGTGATCGACAGACCACCGGCGGCGTCGACGGTGAGGGTGACGACAGTGTTGCCCGTGGTGTCCGCGGCGGCGGGTCCGGCGAGCGCGGCGACGGCGGCAACGCCGGCCAGGCCCGCGAGAATCTTTCTGCGCATCGAGTCTCCTTCGTCCTAGAAAACCTGGGAAGCGCTTCCGAGACTAACTACGCAAAACGCCCATAACGGGCTGAACGACGCGAACGTCACCCGGTCGTCGGCCGGTGGTCGTGTTCGGTCTCGGCGAGGGGCCGGCGCCCTGCTGGCCGCCGAGCCCCGCGAGCAGCCTCAGGCCGGAACCACGTACGGGAACGTGGCGGAACGGGCCGCCTTGGTGACCTCCGAGGTGAGGCCGGAGGTGGTCGCGGTGTTGAGAACCAGGGAGAACATCACCTCGGGCGCGTTGTCGGCCAGGCCCCGTCCGTTGCGGCCCGCGAAGCCGAAGTTCGCTGCCGTGCCGACCGTGTACGACAGCAGGTCGGGGTAGAGCTGCCGGGCGACGCTCCAGCCGTACGCCTGTGGATCCGGCGCGGTGCCGTTCGCCTTGACGACCCCGGCGACCGCGTTCGCGATCTCCTCGCCGCCTTCGGCGAGGTCGCTGCCGGGGTGCCGGAAGTTGGCGGGGTCGGAGAAGTCGGTGTCGTGGGGCCAGAAGATCGGCCACATCATGGGGTGGCCGGCGCGGTTGATCTGGCGCCAGCCGCCGGCGTCGGTGGCCAGCAGGGTGCGACACCACACGCCGATCTCGGTGCCCTCGCGCAGCAGTGGCTCGTCATGGGAGACCTCGAGAACGATCGACTCGACGGTGGTGCCGGCGAAGCTGTTCCTGGCCTGGTCGGCCCGCCACGCGGAACGGTCCACCACTGAGCCGTTCTTGACCGCGCCGTTGATGGTGGCGAGTTCGTCGAGGTCGATGAAGAAGGGGTCGGTGATCCGGCCGGCCCAGACCCGCACGTTGCCGCCGGCCGTGACCTCGCCGGTCCGCCCCTCGACGATGGGGGTGCCCATCGCGGCGTCGTCGCGGGCGTCGGCCCCGGTGAGCTCGTACAACTGGAGGGCCTGCCGGGCGTCGCCGTCCGGTTCGCCGAAGGCGAACCGGTAGGTCAGGTCCTCCGCCTCGGCGCCATTGATGTGAATCTTGATCTCGTAGCGCGCCTCGGCGTGGAAGCCGCGCTTGATGTCCGCCTTGGTCACCGAACTGTTCACGTCCATCACGAAGACAGTGGCGCGGTCACCGTTGAAGACGAACAGGTCGTCGATGTACAGCTGGCCGCCCTGGGCGGCGAGGGGCGTATCGAGGTGGTGCGACATGAGCTCACTCCCGGAACTGGCCAGATTATGGATTAATCCGAACATAGAGGGCGCAAGCCTGGCCGCTGCGTTCATCGCGCCAATCGGTCTGCCGGGAACGCGGACACACACCGGTGGGCCGCCCGAGCTGCGCTCGGACGGCCCACCGGTGAACGGGTGGTCAGATGCGAGACCACTTCTGGTTGGCCGCGCCGAGGCAGTCCCAGAGGTGCAGCTTGCCGCCGTTGTTGGGGTTGGCCTCCCGTACGTCCACGCACTTGTTGGCGTTCAGGTTGACCAGGTCGCCGGCGGCGTTGAGGGTGAAGCGCTGGGCGCTGTTGCCGTTGCAGCTGACCAGGTTGACCTCGGTGCCGTTGGCGGTGCCGGCCCAGGCCGGGTCCATGCACTTGCCCATCGCGCGGAGGGTCCCGTCGGAGGCGAAGGTCCAGCTCTGGGCCGCCGTGGTGTTGCAGTCCCAGATCTGGAGTTTGGCGCCCTCCACCGGGTTGGCGCCGGGGATGTCGATGCAACGACCGCTCTGCGCACCCCGGATCCGGCTGGTGCCGGCCCCCGGGTCGCCCCCGCCCGAGGTGTAGCTGGACACCCGGACGTAGTCGACGAGCATCTGCTGCGGGAACTGGGTCGAGCCGTCCGGGTAGCCGGGCCAGTTACCACCGACCGCCACGTTGAGGATCATGAAGAAGGGGTGGTCGAACACCCAGCGGTTGCCGCCGAGCCGAGCGGGATCGACCCGGTGGTACTGCACGCCGTCGACGTACCACGTGATCACGTTCGGTTCCCAGTCCACCCGGTAGGTGTGGAAGGTGTCGGCGAGCGGCGCGCCGAGGGTGCGGCTGCCCGTGATGCCGCCGCCGCCGGAGTAGCCGGGCCCGTGCACGGTGCCGTAGACGGTGTTCGGCTCCCGGCCGATGTTCTCCATGACGTCGATCTCGCCAGCGTCGGGCCACCCGCCGCCGGTGCCGAGCATCCAGAAGGCCGGCCAGATGCCCTGGCCGCGCGGGATCTTGATCCGGGCCTCGAAGCGCCCGTACGTCTGGGTGAAGGTGGCCGCCGTCAGCAACCGCGCGGAGGTGTACTCGCAGCGCCCGTAGTGGCACTGGTAGTTGGCGGGGTTGTCCCGACGGGCGGTGATGACCAGGTTGCCCTGGCCGTCGTGGACGGCGTTGCTGGTGCTGTTCGTGTAGTACTGCCGCTCGTTGTTGCCCCAGCCGCCGCCGCCGATGTCGAACCGCCACTTGTTCTGGTCGACGGGGGTGCCGGCGGGGGAGTTGAACTCGTCCTGCCAGGTGATGGGGCCGATGGCGGCCTCGGCCCGGTCGGGGTGCGCCGGGAGGACGAGCGCCGTCGTGGTCGCGACGAGGGCGACCGCCAGGAGTACGAGAGGGCGGAAGCGGAGGCTGGGCCGGGCTGTGAACACGGGAGGCTCCTCAGCGTGGGGGTGGTGGAGGCGCTTGACCAGGATAGAGAGCGCTCTCTGGAGCGAAGTATGTCGATATCGTGGCTTTCTGTCAAGAGTGTTTCCAATACCACGACCGTCCGTTACCGCCCGATGCTGACCAGTGAGCGGCAAGCGCCGGACCGCTGTCGTTGACCTGCTGTCGATCGATGCCTCCGAGATGGACGGCGCTGACCCGTCGACGGAGTTCGGCGGCGGCACGACTGTTACTCGATAGCGGTCGAATCGACCCTTCCTATTGCCGTGGGGCGTCCACCCGCGACAGGATGGCGAGGCGTGCCGGAAACGTTTCCGTAACCTGCGCGCTGCTGGTCTCTGTCACAAGGAAGTGGGAGTCAGTCATGAGCGAGGCGTCGACGGCGCTGGGTGTGCGCCTTTACCCGGACCTGGTCGAGCGGGGTGGCCTGGCCCCCGCGCTCATCGACACCGCTGCCCGGCACGGGCTCGATGTCGGCCGGGTGACCGCGCCGGAGCAGGGGCGGGCCCGGTTCACCTGCGCCGAGCTGCACTCCGACGAGGGCGTGGTCTGCGTGGGGCTGGGATCGCAGGCTCGATACTTCATGATCGACCTTCGGGTCTCGGGCGAGGTTCTCGCGCGCGGTGACGTCATGGACCTCGCGCAGGTCGCCCACGTGGCCGCGGCCTGGCGGGCCGGCCTGACGATCGCCGAGCTGACCGCCCGGTTCCCGTTCATGGAGGAGATCAAGCACCGCCCGGCACCGGTGGCCCAGGTCGGCTGACCGGCCGGCCCGGTCAACAGCGCAGCCGAGGTGGCAGTGGTGACTCGGCGCCGGCCCCACGGTTGAGGTAGGTCGACTGGACGAAGGCGACGAAGCGTTCCGCGTCGGTCGCCGTGGACGCCAGTCCGAACGAGACGCGGACCGCGCCGCCCGTCGGCAGCCGCAGCGCCGCGAGGTACTGGTCGATCGTGTCGACCCCCGCCAACAGTCGCTGCCGCGTCGCGGCCCGGCTGATCCCGAACGCGCCCTCGCCCGCGCCGGGATTGCAGAAACAACCGGTACGCAGGGAGATGCCGGCAGCTGCCGCCTCCCGCGCCACGAGCCGTTCGTCGACCACCGTGCCGTCCGGGTGGCGGAGGTTGAACGTCACAGTGCCGCCGCGCCCCGCACCCGTCGTCGGCCCGTACACCTCGACCAGCGGCCCGCCGGTGTCGTGCCGCAGGGTGGCCAGCCGCTCCAGCAGCCAGGCGGTGAGCAGGCCGACCCGGGAGTGGACGAGGTCCACGCCGATCGAGTCGAGCCAACGCAAGCCGAACTCCACGTCCGGGATGCTCAGGAAGTTGAGCGTGCCGTCCTCGAACGCCGACTCGTCGTCCATCGGCCGGTGCCAGTCACCCTGCACACTCACCGCCCGGATGGTGCCGCCGGCGAACCACGGCCGGCGCAACCGGGCCAGCGCCGAACGGCGGGCCAGCAACGCGCCGACGCCGGTCGGGTAGCCGAAGAGCTTGTACCAGCTCAGGCACACGAAGTCCGGCCGTACGACGCTGAGGTCCAGCCGGTTCGTCGGCGCGAAGGCGGCAGCGTCGAGCAGCACGTCGTAGCCCCGTTGGTGGGCCAGCTCCACCCAGCCCAGCGGGTGCTGCACGCCGGAGAAGTTGCTCTGTGCCGGATAGGCGAACAGCCCGCGCCGACGCGACCGACGGGCCAGGCGGCCCCGGCCGGCGTCGAGCGCCGCGACCAGGTCCGACTCGGCGACCCGCAGCTCCGGCCCGTCCAACGGCACATAGCGCACGGACCCGCGGGCGGACCGGGCGTACTCGCGGATGCCGTTGACCGAGTTGTGGTTGTCCCAGGTCAGCACCAGTGACGCGGTCCTGCCGAAGTGGTACGCCTCGCCGACCAGCCGGCAGGCGCCGCTGGCGTTCGGGGTGAAGACGACCGCGTACTCGGCCGGGTCGGCGCGGAAGAAGTCGAGCACCGCGCGTCGCGCCGACTCCACCAGCGAACCGGCCGCCGCGCTGGTCGGGTTCTCCGAGTGCGGGTTGCTGTACAGGCCGGCGAGCAGCCGATCGTGGTGGGCGCGCACCTGGGCCTGGGCCGTCACCCCGGCCCCGGCGTAGTCGAGGTACACCCGCCCGTCGGCGTCCAGGTGTCGGTACTCGGTGGCGCGCAGCTCGTCGATCCGGCCGGTGGCGGCGTATCCCGGCAGCGCGGTGGGGGAGGTGTGCGGGGCCGGCTCACTACGCACGACGGAAGTCCCTCCGCACCAGCACCGCCCAGGCCGCGCCCAGGAAGAGCAGCACGAAGCCGCCGAGCACCAGCCAGTCGACCCACACCGGTCGGGAGAAGCTGTCGCCGTACGTGGCCAGTAGCGGCGGGCCGAGCGGGGAGCCGCCGTCGCGCCAGAGCCGCTCCACCCCGGCGGTGTGCCCCAGGCCCTCGAACGCCCACCGGTTCGACATCGCGTAACTGAGCCACTGACCGCCGACAGCCATGGCCGGCACCGGCAGGATCGCGCCGACGAACAGCACCTGCGGGAAGCAGAGCATCGGCAGCATGAGCGTCGCCTGCGCCGCGTCGGACACGGCCGCCGAGCAGAGCAGGCCGAGGGCGAGCGCCGCCGCCGAGGAGAGCAGCAGGGTCGCGTACAGGGCGGCGAAGTCGGCGCCGCCGACCGGCGGGAGCCGGTCCATGCCGCGCAGCACCCCGAGCAGCGCCAGGTCCACCAGGGCGAGCAGTGGCAGCAGCACCGCGACCTTCGCCAACAGGTACGGGGCCAGCCGGACACCGGCCAGCCGCTCCCGGCGCAGGATCGGCAGCTCGGTGCAGATCTGGAGGAGCCCGTAGGTCAGCCCGAAGAAGAAGCCGCCGAACGCGATCCAGAAGAGGATCATCACGGTCACCGTCGGGCTTGGTCGGCTCGGCTCGAACGCCCCCGGCCGGAACAGCAGCGCGAACATGCCGAGCACCATCAGCGGGGAGCCGAGCAGGATCGCCAGCGTCAGCCGGTTGCGGGCGACGATCTCCGCGTTGCGCGCGGTGAGGACCGCCCACTGGCGCAGCCGGCCGGCGCGCCGGGGTGGCGGCACGGCGCCGCCGTCATCGTCGGTGCTCCGGGCCGGCTGCTCGGCGGTGCTCCGGGCCGGCTGGTCGGTGGTGCTTCCGGCCGGCTGGTCGGCGTCGCGCTGTTCGGCGAAGCGGTCGGGCCACTCGGCGGGCCGGGTGGTGTCGTCGAGTCGGAGGTGCAGCTCGACGAGGGACCGCAGGCCGAAGAACTCCCGGGCGGCGGCCGGGGTGCCGCTGAAGGCCAGCCGGCCCTGACGGGTCAGCACGACGACCCGGTCGCAGTGGTCCACGTCGGTGACCTGGTGAGTGGTCAGCACGACAGTGGCTCCCGTGTCGGCGAGCGCGCGGAGCACCCGGAGCAGCTCCACGGCGATCGCCGGGTCGAGTCCGGAGGTGGGTTCGTCCAGGAAGAACACGCCGGGTCGGGTGAGCAACTCGACGGCGATGCTGGCGCGCTTGCGTTCACCGCCGCTGAGCAGGCCGACCGGCGTGCCGGCCCGGTCGGTGAGTCGCAGCTCGGCGAGCACCTGTGCGACCCGGTCACTGATCTCCTCCGGCTCGGTGGCGGAGGGGAGGCGTAGTCGAGCGGCGTACCGCAGGGTGCGGGCCACTGGCAGCTCCCGGTGGATGATGTCGTCCTGCGGCACCACCCCGATGGCGCCGGTAGCGGCGGTGCCGTCGTACGTCACGGTGCCCGCTGTCGGGTGCTGCACCCCGGCGAGAATCTCCAGCAGGGTGGTCTTACCGGCGCCACTGGCGCCGACGATCGCGACCAGCTCGCCCGGCGCGATGCTCAGGGAGATGTCGGCCAGGATCTGGCGGCCGCCTCGCACGCTCTGGCCCAGCCCCTGAGCGGCGATGCCGACACCGGCTCGCGGGGGAGACGTGGTCTGCTCGGTGGTCATGGCGAGTGCTCGATCCGGTCGGGGAATGGTCCGCCTGAAAATCGTGACTCGTCGATGCTACTGAGTGACCGCGCAGTGTTGCCCGGAGTGGACGGTCAGTGACCGTTGTCCGGTCAGCCGATGGTGGTCCGTGGCGGCGGCCGGTGCACCACCGGCCGCCGCCGTGCGGGCGGGTGGGGTCAGAGCGGCGGGGCCTCGGCGAAGAACTCCCGCAGCGCGTCGGCGACCAGGGTGGGCGCCGTCATCGTCACGAAGTGCGACTGACCTGGCCAGACGAGGTAACGGGCCGCCGGGATCGTCGCCGCGAGGGTGGCCATCGTGGTGGGCATCGGCTCCCAGGTGTCCGCGCCGGCCATGAGGAGAGTCGGTACGCCGATCGAGGACCACCGGCTGATGTCCGTGCTGTCCTGCGCGAGAGCCTCCAGGTCGTGCAGCCAGCCGACCGCCGAGCGGCGCGCCTCGACCGGGTCGGGCACCCGGTCGCCCGCGCTGGCGGCGATCGCGGCGACGACCTCGGCCGGAACCCGGGTGACGTCGTTCAGGGCCGCGGCCATCGCGGCGGCGTCGTCGCGCTCGAAGGCGGCGCGGTACCGGTCGAGCGGCGGCGCGATCTCCGCCCCGGCCGCGAAGAGCGGCGGCTCGAAGACGGCCAGCGAGCGGACGGGGCGCGGATCGGCCAGGACGGTGTGCAGCGCCGCTGTCGCTCCATAGGACGCGCCGACGAGATGGACCGGTCGGCCTGAGGATCGGCGGGCCGACTCGGTGACGGCCATCAGGTCGGCGGTCTCGTCCCGGAAGGACTTGGTGCCGGCCGGGACGTCACTGGGACCGTAGCCGCGCCGGGCCGGCAGCCACACCTCGTGCTCGTGGGCGAGGTGCTCCGCGACGGCGGCCCAGGAGTGCAGCCCGCCACCCGAGCCGTGCACCAGGACGACGGGGTCCCCGACGCCCAGGCGTCGTACCACCAGGCGGGTCCCGTCGGTCGACTCGATCGACTGGTCGTGGCTGTTCACTGCTGCTCCCGGGTCTCGGTCGGCCAGTTGCTCAACGTGGTGTGCACCGCGTCGAGGATCGACTGCCACGACGCGTCGACGCTGCGAGGATGCCCGAAACCGTCGACCGTTTCGAGGCTGGTGAAGCCGTGGAAGGTGCTGCGGACGAACCGCACCGCGTCGGTGAGTGCCGGTTCGTCGAGCCCGTACCCGCGCAGCATCGCGTAGCTCAGCTCGATCAGGCGCAGGTGCCCCGCCGACCGGGTGCCGACCTCGGGCGGCAGCTGAAGCTGGGTCGCCGCGTACTGCCCGGGGTGCGTCACGGCGAAGGCGCGCCAGGCGTCGGCGAACCCGATGAGGGCCTGGTGGCCGGCCCGCCCCGCCACCGCGAGCGCGAGCGCGTCGGCGAACGTGGCCGCCGCCCGCACCGCGACGTGTTCGATCAGCGCGTCGCGGCTGCGGACGTGGACGTACAGGGCGGCGTCGGAGACCCCGAAGTGTCGGGCGACGGCCGCGACGGTCAACCGGGACAGGCCGACCGCGTCCGCCAGCTCGGCTGCGGCGGCCGAGACGCGCGCGCTGGTCAGACCCTGCCGTGGCATACCGAACCTTTGTCTCGTTAAGCGGAAACTTAGGGGTCCTAAGATAGCACCGGCGGCCCGCCCCGTGGGGCCGGCCCGGCATGAACGGCGCAGCCGGGGGAAGACCGCCG
Organism: Micromonospora sp. C97; assembly: GCF_018070385.1. Classification (NCBI taxonomy): domain Bacteria; kingdom Bacillati; phylum Actinomycetota; class Actinomycetes; order Micromonosporales; family Micromonosporaceae; genus Micromonospora; species Micromonospora sp. C97. The sequence goes on along the minus strand of NZ_JAGPXU010000029.1, from coordinate 25,484 downwards.
GGCCCAGCGCCGAACAGGAGATCCGTGATGAGAGCCGTCGTGTACGCCGACGTCCGGACGGTCGAGGTGCGCGAGGTGCCCGACGCGACACTGGAGGCGCAGACCGACGCGCTGGTGCGGATCACCTCCACCGCCCTGTGCGGCACCGACCTGCACATGTACGACGGACGAACCAGCGCCGAGCCGGGTCTGGTGCTCGGGCACGAACCGTTGGGTGTCGTGCAGGAGGTGGGCGCGGCGGTGCAGACCGTGCGGCCGGGCACCCGGGTGGTGATCCCCACGCACCTGTTCTGCGGAACGTGTGTGATGTGCGCCCGAGGGCTGTCGGCGGCCTGCCTGCGGGCCCGGGCCGAGGGGCCGGGCGCGGCGTACGGGTACGCGGGGATGGGTCCGTACCGGGGTGCGCAGGCCGACCTGCTGCGCGTGCCGTGGGCCGACGCCAACTGTGTGCCGCTGCCCGGCGAGCCGGGGGACGCGTACGAGGACGACTTCGTGCTGCTCGCCGACGCGTTCGTCACCGGCTGGCACGCCGCCGCCACCCTCGCCGAGGTCGAGCCCGGCGACACCGTGGCGGTCTTCGGCGCCGGCACCATCGGTCTGCTCGGCGCCTACTCGGCACTGCTGCGCGGCGCCCGGGTGGTGTACTCCGTCGACGGCGTCGACGCCCGCCTCGACAAGGCCGGCGAGGTCGGCGCGGTGCCTGTCGACTTCCGCCGGGGCGACCCGGTCGAGCAGATCCGCGCCGATCGGGCCCGGGCCGGGTTGCCGCTCGGCGAGGAGAAGCTGGGTGGGGTCGACAAGGTCATCGACGCGGTCGGGTTCCAGGCACGTGACCGGGAGCACCCGGACCGGGAGCGTCCGAACCAGGTCATCACCGACGCCGCCCGGCTGGTCAACGCCGCCGGCGCGATCGCGGTAGCCGGTGTCTACCCGGACCGGGACCCGCACCCCGCCCCCGGTGCTGACGGCCAGGAGGACCTGGTCGCGCCTTGGGGGGCGCTGTTCGCCAAGGGGGTCGCGGTCCGGTTCGGTCGCACCCACGACCGCCGGTACACCACACTGCTGCGCGACCTGGTCGTCGCCGGTCGAGCGCGGCCCAGCATGATCGTCACCCATTGCGGCACCCTCGCCGACGCCCCGGAGTTGTACCGGCGCTTCGACCGCCGGGAAGACGGGGTGATCAAGGCCGTGCTGCGCCCGTCCTGACCGGCAGGCACCGCGCGGGCGCGGTGCTGGCGAACCGCCCCGATTCGCCCGTAAGGGACGTTGGAGAGCAGTCCACTTCCTGGTCCGGGGCCTGACGAGACGATCATCGTCGATTCGGCCCGTGCGCAGAGGCGTGGGTCACACCGGCGGCCGACGGCTGTCGTGCCGTCCTGGGGGCGTCGACCGCCCTGCGGCTCGATCAAGATCATTCAATGCTGGCCGATCGCGTCGCCCGCTGCCCTCTTCGGGCGCCTGGCGGGGTCGTGCCTGGTGGCGGGCCTGGGGAGGGTGGCAGGAGTCGATAGCGGCGTCGCGCTCCATTTGACAACGTTGCCACCGACAGGCGAAGGTGCCCGGAGGGGCTGCTGAGGTGGCTGTGACGGGCGAATACTCTGCTACGTCTATATTGCCGGATTGTTACTTTTTCAACAGTCTCTCGCCTTGCGGATAGCCCTCCGGCCGCAATACGTTGCCGTCAACAACAAAACCAAGTGAAGGTTCAACCTTCCGGAGGCAACCGATGACGTTGGCGAGGTGGTACGAGCTATGAGCGACGTGCCGATCCTCCTTGAGATGCGCTCCATCACCAAGGAGTTCCCCGGAGTCAAGGCCCTCTCCGACGTCAACCTGGTGGTTCGCGCCGGCGAGATCCATGCCATCTGCGGCGAGAACGGTGCGGGCAAGTCCACCCTGATGAAGGTGCTCAGCGGGGTCTACCCACACGGCAGCTACGACGGCAAGATCATCTATCAGGGGTCGGAGAGCAAGTTCTCCGACATCCGGGCCAGCGAGAACGCTGGCATCGTGATCATCCACCAGGAGCTCGCGCTCATTCCCGGGATGTCGATCGCCGAGAACATCTTCCTCGGCAACGAACCGCGCAAGCGGGGCGCGATCGACTGGAAGGCCGCGAACCGGATGGCGCTGGACCTGATGGCCCGGGTCGGTCTGGAAGAAGACCCGGACACCCTGATCAAGGACATCGGGGTCGGCAAGCAGCAGCTCGTCGAGATCGCCAAGGCGTTCGCCAAGGACGTGAAGCTGCTCATCCTGGACGAGCCCACGGCGGCCCTGAACGAGGCCGACTCCCGTCACCTGCTGGACCTGCTGCGCGGTTTCCGGTCCCGCGGCATCACCTCGATCATGATTTCGCACAAGCTGAACGAGATCGAGGCGATCGCGGACCAGATCACCATCCTGCGCGACGGCCGGACCGTGGAGACCCTCGACGTCAAGGCGGACGGGGTCGACGAGGACCGGATCGTGCGGGGCATGGTCGGCCGCGAGCTGAGCAGCCGTTTCCCGGACCACACCCCGAAGATCGGTGACGTCTTCTTCGAGGTCCGCAACTGGAACGTCCGGCACCCGATCTCCGCCGACCGGCAGGTCTGCAAGAACGAGAGCTTCGTGGTGCGCCGCGGCGAGATCGTCGGCTTCGCCGGTCTGATGGGCGCGGGCCGCACGGAACTCGCGATGAGTGTCTTCGGCCGCTCCTACGGCGTGTACGAGTCGGGCACCATCATCAAGGACGGCAAGGAGATCGTCCTCAAGTCGGTCGCGGACGCGATCGACAACGGGCTCGCGTACGTCAGCGAGGACCGCAAGGCGATCGGCCTCAACCTGCTCGACGACATCAAGTCGTCGACGGTGGCGGCCAAGCTGTCCAAGATCTCGCACCATGGCGTGCTGAGCGAGGTCGAGGAATACCAGGCGGCCGAGGCGTACCGCAAGGAGTTGCGGACCAAGGCCCCGACGGTCGACGAGAGCGTCTCCAAGCTCTCCGGCGGCAACCAGCAGAAAGTCGTCCTGGCGAAGTGGATGTTCACCGACCCGGACCTGCTGATCCTCGACGAGCCGACGCGCGGCATCGACGTGGGCGCCAAGTACGAGATCTACGGCATCATCCAGCGGCTCGCCGACCAGGGGAAGGGCGTCGTCGTCATCTCCTCGGAGCTGCCTGAGCTGATCGGGCTCTGCGACCGCATCTACACCGTGTTCGAGGGCGCCATCACGGGCGAGATCGCTCGGGCGGACGCGACCCCGGAGACCCTCATGAAGCAGATGACCTCGACGAAGAAGTTGGCCACCCGATGAGCCGTATCAAGGACCTTCAGAAGAACCTGTTTGGAGGCACGACCTCCAACGCTCGCCAGTTCGGGATGATCTTCACCCTGGTGGCGATCGTCGTCCTGTTCCAGATCCTGACCGATGGCCTCACCCTGCGGTCGGACAACCTGATCGCGCTGTTCCAGCAGAACTCGTACATTCTGATTCTGGCCATCGGCATGCTCATGGTGATCGTGGCCGGGCACATCGACCTCTCGGTCGGCTCCGTCGCCGCCTTCGCGGGCATCCTGGTCGCCAAGTCGATGGCCGACTGGTCGCTGCCCTGGCCGGTCGCCATCCTGTTCGGCCTCGCCATCGGCGCGATCATCGGCGCCTGGCAGGGCTTCTGGGTGGCGTACATCGGGGTGCCGGCGTTCATCGTCACCCTGGCCGGCATGCTGCTGTTCCGTGGTGGCAACCAGTACATCGGTAACGCCAACACCATTCCGGTGCCGGAGGGCTTCCGGGAGATCGGCTCCGGCTTCCTGCCCGAGTTCGGTCCGAACACCGGCTACAACAACGCCACGCTGCTGCTCGGGTTGGCCGCAGCGGTAGCAGTGGTGTGGCGCGAGATCCAGGCCCGCAAGACCCGGCGGGCGATGGACGCCGACCCGGCGCCCATGTGGATCTCCATCCTGCGGATGGCCATCATGGTCGGCGTGATCGCCTTCGCGGCACTGCGCTTCGCCAGTGGTCGCGTCGGCACCAGCTTCCCGATCTCGGGCATCATCCTGCTGGTCCTGGTGATCGCGTACTCCTTCTACACCCGCAACACGGCCGGTGGCCGGCACATCTACGCGGTGGGCGGCAACTCCCGGGCGGCCGAGCTGTCCGGCGTGAAGCTCAAGCGGGTCAACTTCTTCGTCATGATGAACATGTCCGTCCTGGCCGCGCTGGCCGGCATGATCTTCGTGGCCCGTTCGGCGGCCTCCGGACCGCAGGACGGCAACGGCTGGGAGCTGGACGCCATCGCCGCGGTCTTCATCGGTGGTGCTGCCGTCTCCGGCGGCATCGGCACCATCAGCGGCTCGATCGTCGGCGGTCTCGTGATGGCCGTGCTGAACAACGGCCTGCAGCTGATGGGCGTCGGCACCGACCGGGTGCAGATCATCAAGGGCCTGGTCCTGCTGCTGGCCGTCGCGATCGACGTCTACAACAAGAGCCAGGGGCGCTTCTCCATCATCGGGAGCCTGATGCGGCCCTTCCGCCGCGACGACTCCGCCCCACCCGCCTCACCGCCGGACGCGGAGCGCGAGCCCGCCAAGGCAGCGGTGTCCGGCTGACGGCCACCGACCTCACCACCCTGTTACACCTCAAGAAAGGCAAGTCCTCACCATGCGTAAATTCTTCGGCACGTCGGTGGTCGCGGTCAGCGCCGCCGCCATGCTGGCCCTCGCTGGCTGCGGCTCCGGCCGTGACGGCGACAGCGACTCCGGCGGCGAGGCCGCCAAGGGCTTCGCGGCCAACTCCCTGATCGGCGTGGCCCTCCCGGCCAAGACCTCGGAGAACTGGGTCCTCGCCGGCGACCTGTTCACCAACGGTCTCAAGGAGGCCGGTTTCCAGGCTGACGTGCAGTACGCGGGCGCGTCGACCACTGTCGCCGACCAGCAGGCCCAGATCACCGCCATGACCACCAAGGGCGCCAAGGTCATCGTCATCGGCGCCACCGACGCCGCGCAGCTGTCGACCCAGGTCGCCGCGGCGCACGCCGCCGGTGTCAAGGTGATCGCGTACGACCGGCTCATCACCAACACGCCGGACCTCGACTACTACGTCGCGTTCGACAACTTCAAGGTCGGCCAGCTCCAGGGCCAGGCCCTGCTGGACGGCATGAAGGCCAAGAAGCCGAACGGCCCGTACAACATCGAGCTGTTCTCCGGCTCGCCGGACGACAACAACGCCGGTGTCTTCTTCAACGGCGCGATGGACGTGCTCAAGCCGGAGATCGACAAGGGCAACGTCGTTGTCGCCTCGGGTCAGAAGGACGTCAAGCAGACCGCCATCCAGGGCTGGAAGGCCGAGGGTGCGCAGGCCCGCATGGACCAGCTGCTGACCTCGACCTACGGCAACAAGGAGCTGGACGGCGTCCTCTCCCCGAACGACACCCTGGCCCGCGCCATCCTGACCTCGGTCAAGGGTGCCGGCAAGCCGATCCCGGTGGTCACCGGTCAGGACTCCGAGGTCGAGTCGGTCAAGTCGATCGTCGCTGGCGAGCAGTACATGACGATCAACAAGGACACCCGCAACCTGGTGAAGGAGACCATCAACATGGTCAAGGCTCTCCAGGCCGGTGACAAGCCGCAGGTGAACGACACCGAGTCGTACAACAACGGCAGCAAGGTCGTCGACACGTTCCTGCTCCCGCCGGTCGCCGTCACCAAGGCGAACGCGGCTGAGGCGTACGCCAACGACCCGAAGCTCGCGCCGCTCACCAAGTAATCACCGCACGGTAGGTAGCAACGCCGATGGGTCCCGGGTCTCCTCTTCCGGGACCCATCGTCGTCAGTGCACCCCCGCACCAACCGGCATCGACCCGGAAGGAGGTCTGACCGTGGCGGCACCAGTACGGTCCAGGCCAGCCGGCGTCGGCCGCAACGCTGAATCCCCGCTGCCGTCGCTCCCCGGCGCCAGCCAGGAGGAGATCCGGCGGCAGAACCTCGGCGCTGTTCTGCGCTACGTCCACCTGCACGGACCGACGTCCCGCGCCGAGCTGACCAGCCGGCTCGGGCTCAACCGAAGCACCATCGGCGCCCTCGCGGCCGACCTGGTCACCAGCGGCCTGGTCACCGAGGAGGCGCCGGCCACCACCCGCCGCGCCGGCCGCCCCTCACTGGTGGTCAGTCCCCGCTCCGACCGGGTCTACGCCCACGCGTTGAGTATCGACGCCGACCGGCTGCGTGCCGCCCGGGTCGGACTCGGCGGGCAGATCCTCGATCGGCGGGAGCTCCCGCGACCCAGCGGCATGTCGGCGATCGACGCCGTCGGACCCCTCGCCGACCTGGTCCGGGACATGGAACGCGCCGTGGTGGGCGACGCGCTGCTGGTCGGCGGCGCCGCCGGGGTCACCGACACCACCCGCGACCCGGACGGCAGGATCCGGATCGCCAGCATGGACGAGACGCTCGGCGCCGCGCTGGGGGCGGAGTTCAGCGCCGGCCCCGGTTTCGTGGCCGGCGACCTTGCCGACATCGCCGGCCTGGCCGAGCACGTGCGCGGCGTCGCGGTCGGTGTCGACGACGTCATATACCTGCACGGCGACCTCGGCATCAGCGCCGGCATCATCATCGGTGGCCGACTGGTGGTCGGCCACCGGGGTCACAGTGGCAAGGTCGGCCACATGGTCGTCAATCCCAACGGCCTGCCCTGCGGCTGCGGTTCACGCGGCTGCTGGGAAACCGAGATCTCCGAAGCCGCGCTGTTGCGCCACGCGGGCCGTGACCCGAGCGACCGCGCGGCGGTGGCCGAGGTGCTGCGCGCGGCGGCGGACGGCGACCCGACCGCCCGCGCGGCGGTCGAGCAGGTGGCGGACTGGCTCGGCTTCGGCGTGGCGAATCTGGTCAACGTGGTCAACCCGGACCTCGTGGTGTTCGGCGGCGCGCTGCGCGACATCTTCACCGCCGGGGCGGACGTGGTCCGGGACCGCCTGGACACCATGCCACTGCCGGCCTCCCGTGAGCACCTGCGGTTGCGTGCGGCGGCACTCGGGCGCGACGCGGTCCTGATCGGTGCCGCCGAGTTGGCGTTCGACAAGCTCCTGGCCGACCCGCTGAACGTCGGCGTCGCGGGCCAGGTAGGGACCAACGAGCCCGGCTAGCCGTGAAGTGCCCGCCGGCTCCGGCGGGCTCCCCCTTCTCACCTCCCTCGCTGTGCTGCGGGCTTCGACGCGCTCAGCATTCCCGTACGCTCTACCGTATGTTGTACGGTAGGCGTGTTGACAACGTGGTGAGGGAGCGCTGTGACGACAAGAGGCGACGCGATAGCGGCCGAGGGGCTGCGCAAGCGATACCGGGAGCGGTACGCGCTGGACGGCTTCGACCTGCGGGTGCCGCAGGGAACGGTGTGCGGCCTGCTCGGCCCGAACGGCGCCGGCAAGACCACCTCGGTACGGATCCTGTCCACACTGCTACGGCTGGACGAGGGTCGTGCCGAGGTCGCCGGGTTCGACGTGACGAACCAGCCCGACCAGGTGCGCTACCGCATCGGTCTGGTGGGGCAGCATCCCGCGCTCGACGAGGCGCTCAGCGGTCGGCAGAACCTGGTGCTCTTCGGCCGGCTGTTCCACCTCGGTCGCCGGCGGGCCCGGCAGCGGGCGGCCGAGCTGCTGGAACGCTTCGGTCTCGCCGACGCCGCCGAGCAGCCGGTCAGCACGTACTCGGGAGGGATGCGCCGCCGGCTCGACCTGGCGGCCGGCATGATCCTGGCCCCCGCGGTCCTCTTCCTCGACGAGCCCACCACCGGGCTGGACCCGCGCGGGCGCAACGAGGTGTGGGAGTCGGTCCGGGAGTTGGTGCGCACCGGCACCACAGTGCTGCTCACCACCCAGCACCTGGACGAGGCCGACCAACTCGCCGACCGGATCTCGGTGGTCGAGGCCGGCCGGGTGATCGCCGAGGGTACGCCGGACGACCTGAAGACCCGGCTCGGCGGCGACCGGATCGAGGTGGTCGTCGCGGCGCCGACCGACCTCGCCGTCGCCGTCGCCGAGGTCCGCCGGGCGGTCGAGGACGAACCGACTGTCGACGTGGACCGGCGGATGGTGAGCGTCCGGGTCGGTCACCGGGCCGGTGCGCTCGTCGACGTGTTGCGGGCGCTCGACGCCGTGAACGTCCCGGTGGCGGACGTCGCGCTGCGCCGACCGACCCTGGACGACGTGTTCCTGCACCTCACCGGAGACCGGGCACCGACCGCCGAGGTGGTGGCATGAGCGCGGTGAGCATGCCGGCCCCGGCGGTGGATCTGACGCCCGGCCGTCCCGCCCTCCTGGCCGACAGCGGCACCCTGATCTGGCGCAACCTGGCCCGGTGGCGACGCGACCCCGGCCCGCTGATCGCCTCGCTCGGCTTCAACATCCTGATCGTGCTGATGTTCGCCTACCTGTTCGGTGGCGCGTTGCAGGTGCCCGGCGGCGGCAGCTACCGGGAGTTCCTGATGCCCGGCATGTTCGTGATGACCATGGTCTTCGGCATCAGCCTCACCACGGTGGCCGTCGCCGAGGACCTGGAGCGCGGCGTGACCGACCGGCTCCGATCGATGCCCGTTTCCCCGCTGGCGCCGCTGGCGGCCCGGGCGGTGGCCGACATGCTGTTCGCGCTGGTCACCCTCGAAGTCCTGCTGCTGACCGGTCTGGCAATCGGGTGGCGGGCGCACGGCGGGGCCGCGGCCACGCTGGCGGCGGTGGGGTTGATCCTGCTGCTGCGCTTCGCCCTGATCTGGGTCGGCATCTTCCTCGGGCTGGTCACCCGTGGACAGACGGCCGTGGTGGCCGTGCAGACCCTGGAGTTTCCGCTCGGCTTCCTCTCCAACGCGTTCGTGGCACCGTCCACCATGCCCGCCTGGCTCGGTGCGGTGGCCGCGTGGAACCCGCTGTCGGCGACCGTCGGCGCCACCCGCGAGCTGTTCGGCAACCCCGGTTGGGGTGGTGACTCCTGGGCTGCGCAGCACTACCCGTGGCTGGCGGTGCTCTGGCCGCTCGTCCTGGTGGCGGTCTTCCTGCCACTCTCGGTCCTCCGGTACCGGCGGCTGGCCGACTGAGCACGAGCCGCTGAGCAATCCGACTCGCTGGGCCCGGTCGATGTCGCTGAGCGCCGTTAGGCTCGCCGGCGTGGACGTGCACCGACTCGATCGGGCCCAGGCGCGGCGGATCGCCATCCGGGCCCAACTGCTGGCCGCCCCGCGCCCGAGCGACCTTCTCACAGTGGTCCGTCAGTTGACCCTGGTGCAGCTCGACCCGACGGCCGCCGTCGCGCCCAGCGCCGATCTCGTCTGCTGGAGCCGGCTCGGTTCGTCGTACCAGCCGACGCAGTTGCGCGACGCCCTCGAACGGGACCGGACGCTGTTCGAACACCAGGCGATGGTGCGTCCGATGGACGACCTGGGGCTCTTCCTCGCGGCGATGGCGGCGGCGCCCGGTCACGAGCGCCACCGTGAGTGGCTGCGCGCCAACGACTCGTTCCGGCGCGACGTGCTCGACCTGCTCGGCCGCTCCGGTCCGCTGCTGTCCCGCGACATCCCGGACACGAGCGTCGTGCCGTGGCCGTCGTCAGGCTGGACCAACAACCGCAACGTCACCCAGATGCTGGAGTTCCTGGTCCTGCGCGGCGAGGTCGCGATCGCCGGCCGCCAGGGCCGACAGCGGCTCTGGGACGTGGCGGAGCGGGTCTACCCGGCCGGCGTGCCCGTCGTCGAGCTGGAGCAGGCACGCCGGCTCCGCAACGAGCGACGGCTGCGGGCGCTGGGCATCGCCCGGGAGAAGGCGGTGGTGGTGCCCGGCGAGCCGGCCGAGGTCGGTGACGCGGGCGAGCCAGCGGTGATCGAGGGAGTCGCGGGCCAGTGGCGGGTTGACCCGGCCGCGCTCGGGCAGCCCTTCACCGGTCGTACGGCGTTGTTGTCGCCGTTCGACAGGCTGGTGCACGACCGGGTCCGCCTCGCGGACCTCTTCGCGTACGACTACGTGCTGGAGATGTACAAACCCAGGGCGGGTCGGCGGTGGGGCTACTTCGCGTTGCCGATCCTGCACGGCGACCGGCTCGTCGGAAAGCTGGACGCCACGGCCGATCGTCGGCGCGGCATCCTCACCGTGCACGCCATCCACGAGGACGTGCCCTTCACCCCCGACGTGACCACCGCCGTGCACGACGAGGTGCACGACCTCGCGTCCTGGCTGTCGCTGACCGTGGACCTTCCCCGCTGACGGGTGATCGCCGAGGCCCCCGCCGCCCCGACGAGCACCCGTCAACCGGTTAGGCGATCCGGCGGACCCGGCGGACGGCGAGATAGAGCAGGAGCAGGGCCAGGGCGACGAAGATGCCGGTCTCGATGCCCTGGAACAGCCAGAACCGGTCCGCCGGCTGGTACAGCTGCCAGTTGTACGCGCCCGGTTCGAGGCCCAACTCGGCCCCGCAGACCCGGCCGTCCGGGGCCTTCCCGCCCGGCGGGCACTGGATCCGGGTGTCCTCCGCGATCATCGTCCCGTCCGGGTTGCGCACACCCTGGGTGAGGATCCAGTCCCCCCGGCTGACCTCCGGTGGCCCTTCCCCCTCGATCGGGAAGGTCTGGGTGCGGGCCGGCTGGTAGTGCGGTCGGGCCAGGATCTCCACCGCCGCCCGTACGCCGATGAACCCGGCGAGGGTGATGCCCATGGCGGGCAGCATCCGCTTCCACATCGTGCCGGCGAAGATGCCGAGCGCGACGGCGAAGAGGGTGTAGCCGATCGGCGCGATGCCCTGCAGGTCGAAGACGATCATGCCGAGCCGGCCCTCGTACGCGGCCTGGGTCAGCGGGTCGACCCACCACGACATGCCCAGCCCGTAGACCGCCGCGAGAACCAGGACGGCCGCGCCCACCAGCCCGAACTTCACGAGGGCCCAGCGGGTCCGGCCGACGCCCTGGGTCCAGACGAACCGGTGCGTGCCGTGCTCCACCTCGCGGGCGACCAGTGGTGCACCCCAGAACAGACCGACCAGCACCGGCAGGGAGACCAGCAGTACGGCCACCAGGTTCAGGCTGCTGTACTGGTTGCCGAAGCGGCGGAAACCCGCGTCGCAGGCCTCCCTGGTCGCCGCCGTCACATTGGTGTCCGCGAGCTGACGTGCGCAGTCCGCCAGCCCAAGATCGGAGAAGGTGTGCCGCATCGACAGACCGATCGGCACCAGCATGGCGGCCAGCGCCGCGAGCGCCAGCACTGTGAAGAACGCCTGCTTGCGGTGTTGCCGCCAGGTCAACCAGATCATGCTGCCACTCCCCACTCGCTGTGACTGGTCTGCGTGGTGCCGTCGGCCAGGTAGGCCAACACGACGTCCTCCAGGCTGACCTCGCGGATCGTCCAGGCCGGATCGGTGACCGGCCCGTCGGTGCGGACCAGCAGGGTGGTCTGCCGGTCGGTGTGGCTGGCCCGGATCACGGCGGTGACGCCCCCGATGACGCCGCCGTCGTGACGGGGGCCGACCAGCTGCCGGTGCTCGGCGACCAGGTCGTCGACCGCGCCGGTGAGCTGCACCTGGGAGGCGTTGAGCACGATCAGGTAGTCGCAGACGCGTTCCAGGTCGGCCAGCAGGTGTGAGGAGAGCAGGACGGTGGTGCCTGACTCCGCGACGCTGCCCATCAGCGACTGGAGGAACTCCCGTCGGGCCAGCGGGTCGAGGCTGGCGACCGGTTCGTCGAGCAGCAGCAGCCGTGGCTGCTTGGCCAGTGCCAGGGCGAGCGCGACCTGGGCCCGTTGACCGCCGGAGAGCTTGCCGACCGGCTTGTCCGGCGGTATGCCGAGCTGGGCCAGCCGCTTGCGGGCCAACCCCGCGTCCCACCGTTTGTTCAGCTTGCCGCCGGCGATGACCAACTCGGACGCCGTGAAGTCCCGGTACAGCGGGGTGTCCTGGGCGACGAAGCCGATGTCGGCCAGCCCGTCCGTGTCGCCGTAGGGAGACCGGCCGAACACCCGGACCGTGCCCTCGGTGGGCTTGAGCAGCCCGACGGCCAGGTGCAACAGCGTGCTCTTGCCCGCGCCGTTGGGCCCGACCAGCGCGGCGATCCGCCCGGCCGGCAGATGCAGTGAGCAGTCCCGTAAGGCCCAGGTGCTGCCGTACCGCTTGCCGAGCCGGTCTGCTTCCAAGACCATGTCCATCCCTTGTCCTCTCGTTGCGTTCACGCGGGCTCCTTCTGCGGGGCGTCGTCGGCGAGGGTGGCGCGCAGCGTCGTCTCCACCAGGGCGATGACGTCCTCGGCCGTGAGGCCGGCGGCCTGCGCCCGGTGCAGCCAGGCGACCAGGTCGTCGCGCAACTCGGCCTGATTGGGCAGGGACGCCCCGGCCAGGGTGCGTTGGACGAAGGTGCCCACCCCGGGCCGGCCGCCGACCAGACCCTCGATCTCCAACTCCCGGTACGCCTTCAGCACCGTGTTCGGGTTGATCGCCAGGGATTGCGCGACGTCCCGGACCTTCGGCAACTGGTCTCCCGGCGTCAGCAGGCCGACCCGCAGCGCCTGTTTCACCTGCTGCACGAGCTGCATGTAGGTGTTCACCTTCGACCGGCTGTCCAGTACGAACTCGATCACTCGCGATGATCCTTCCTGTTGTCCTACGACAGTAGGACTAATAGACAGCTTCATCGTTGCCCGGTGAGCTGTCAAGCCCGCCCCGGCCCGTTCACCCCCGCGCGCACTGTCGGCTCGCGGGTGCCGGGCCGGCCCAGGTGGCACCGGCAGGCCAGCGGTTGGCCCCGACGGGCCAGCCCGACGGGAAGGGACCGGCAGCGATCCGCGTGGAGGGGGAGGGGTTCGATGGTCACCAACGAACTGACGACGTCGAGGACGACTCCACTACAGGCCGCTCGCGCCCGGGGCCGGGTACGCGGCCGGCTGATCCTGCTCGGCCCGGCGTTCGTCGCCGCCGTCGCCTACGTCGATCCCGGCAACTTCGCCACCAACTCCGCCGCCGGTGCCCGCTACGGCTATCTGCTGGTCTGGGTCGTGGTGGTGGCCAACCTGATGGCGATGCTGGTGCAGACCCTCACCGCGAAGCTGGGTCTGGCCACCGGGCGCAGCCTGCCCGAGCTGTGCCGGGAACGCCTGCCCCGGCCGGTGAACCGGATGATGTGGGTGCAGGCCGAGCTGGTCGCCATGGCCACCGACCTGGCCGAGGTGATCGGTGGGGCGGTGGCCCTGTACCTGCTCTTCGGCATTCCCCTGCTGCCCGGCGGGATCATCATCGGCACCGCCGCGTTCGCCGTGCTCGCGCTGCGCTCACGCGGCTACCGCGCCTTCGAGGTCGCCATCGCCGTCCTGCTCGGGGTGATCGTGCTGGCCTTCGCCGCCAACCTGCTCGCCTCCGGCTCCGATCCCGGCTCGGCGATGGCCGGTCTGGTGCCGCGCCTGCAGGGCACGGACAGCGTGCTGCTGGCCGCCGGCATCCTCGGCGCGACAGTGATGCCGCACGTCATCTACGTGCACTCCGCGCTCACCCGGGACCGCATTCCCGCCGCCGACGACGCCGAGCGTCGGATCCTGTTCCGCGGTCAGCGCACCGACGTCCTGCTCGCCCTGAGCGTGGCCGGCGCGGTCAACCTCGCCATGCTGCTGATCGCCGCGGCCAGCTTCCGGGGCGGTGGCCCGGGCGGTGCGGACAGTCTGGAGGGGGTGCACGCCGGGCTCGGCCAGAGCATCGGGACCGCCGCCGCGTTCGGCTTCGCCGTCGCCCTGCTGGTCTCGGGGCTCGCCTCCACGAGCGTGGGCACCTACGCCGGAGAAGTGATCATGCAGGGCTTCCTGCGGCGCCGGATCCCGCTGCTGCTGCGTCGGCTGGTCACCCTGCTGCCCGCACTGGGGGTGCTCGCCATCGGCCTCGACCCGACCCGGGCGCTCGTGCTGTCCCAGGTCATCCTCAGCTTCGGCATCCCGTTCGCGCTGATCCCGGTGGTCGCCTTCACCCGCCGCCGCGACCTGATGGGCAACCTCGTCAACCACCCGCTCACCACCGCCGCCGCGTCCCTGGTGGCCGTGCTGGTGGTCGCGCTCAACGCGTTCCTCCTCTGGCAGGTGGCCGTCGGCTGAGCCGGCCGGTCAGCGCCGTCGGCTGAGCCGGCCGGTCAGCGCCGTCGGCTGAGCCGGCGGGCCGCCTGGGTTCGACTCCCCACGAGCATGATGCCTGTGGGTCATCTTTATGACCCACAGGCATCACCCGTTGAAGACCAGGTCGGCTGGGCCCGTGTGGTGGCGGGGCGGGCGTGGCTCAGGTGCGACGTCCCTCGTCGCGGGCCGGGATCTCCTGACGCTGTTCGAGGGCGTCCGCCGGGTTGGCGTCGGCCGGCAGCGACGTCACCTCCTCGAGCGTGCCCGCCGGGAAGGCGCCCTGCTCGGCCAGGTCGGCCTCGGCCGCCTCCGGGTCCACGTCACCCGACACCCGGTCCGGCGGGCCGACGTCGAACGCGTCCTGTCGTTGCTCAAGGGCGTCCGCCTCCGGAGGAGGGATCGTGCCGCCCTGTTCATCCCGGTACGTGCTCATCGGAGCCTCCCACCCGGCGGGTATGGATATGCCGCCGGGCCGCTGCCTACCCATCACAGCCGCACTCAGACTGCCACGCCAGCCGAGATCTGGCGGTTTCCGGGAGGTGCTGCCTCCACGGCGACGGGCCCGGGACCGCTCGGCGCAGCCAGCTCGGCGTTTGGCTCGCGTCCGCGCCGCAGTCGGTCCAGCCGGACGAATTGATTGTCCATCATCAATGAATGCGTCTGGAGTGGTCGTCGTTTCGGCGGGACAGGCACCGCTGACGGCCCGGACGACCTTCGAGGAGAGGGATCAACAATGCGATGGAACGCACGACGGGCCGCCGCGGGGGCCTTCGGGCTCGTCCTCGGCGCCGTGCTGGCGCTGACCCAGGTCGCACCCGCCCAGGCCGAGTCGAACGGCGGCGTACGCGTGATGCCACTCGGTGACTCGATCACCGATGGCTACAACGTTCCGGGCGGCTACCGGATCAACCTGTGGCAGCGGCTGGTCGGTGGCGGCTACACCGTCGACTTCGTCGGCTCGGGGTTCAACGGGCCGGCCAGTCTCGGTGACCACGACCACGAGGGCCACTCCGGCTGGCGCATCGACCAGCTCGACGCCAACATCGTCACCTGGTTGCGGGCCACCGACCCGCGTACGGTGCTGCTGCACATCGGCACCAACGACGTGAACCAGAACTACGACCTCGCCAACGCTCCGGCACGCCTCTCCGGTCTCATCGACAAGATCAGGTTGACGGCTCCGCTGGCGGACGTCTTCGTCGCCACCATCACCCCCGAATCCGACCCGAACCGGGAGGCGCGGGTGCAGGCGTACAACGCGGCGATCCCCGGCATCGTGGCGCAGAAGGGCAGCCGGGTGCACCTGGTCGACATGCACGCCGCGCTCACCACCACCGACCTCGCCGACGGCGTCCACCCGAACGCCGGCGGGTACGACAAGATGGCGGCCCGCTGGTACGCCGCGCTGCAGTCGGTGCCCGGCAGCCTGGTCCCGGCGGGCGGACCGCCGGTGGGCACCGCCGTCGGCCTGGTCAACCCCGTCTCCGGGCGGTGCCTGGACGTCTCCGGAGCCAGCACCACGACCGGTACCCCCACGATCATCTGGGACTGCCATGGGGGCACCAACCAGCGTTGGACCCGTACCGCCGCCGGGGAGCTGCGGGTCTACGGCGATCGGTGCCTGGACGTGAACGGCGCAGCGAGCGCCGACGGCACGAGGGTGCAGATCTGGACCTGCAACGGCACCGCCGCGCAGCGCTTTACGTTCCGGACGGACGGCACGATCGTGCTCACCTCCGCCGGCAAGTGCGTCAGCGTGACCTCCGCCGGGACGGCCAACGGCACGACCACGCAGCTCTGGACGTGTGACGGCACCGGCGCCCAGCGCTGGTCCGTCCGCTAGCCGACGCCCAGGGTCCGGCCCACGTCGTACCCCGGCGGGGCCGGCCCTGGGCGTGCCCGGACCGGTGCGACGGCGGTCAGCCGGTCGCCGCCTCGGGTGTGGTGCCCCGACGGGGTCCGGCGGCCAGCCCCAGCGCCAGCAGCGCGCACCCGGCGCCGACCAGGAAGAGCAGCGAGGCGGTCGGCTGGCCCAACCACTCCCAGTACGGATGCCAGGCCGGGTGTGGCTCGTCCCGATGGTGCCCCAACAGGACGGGGACGCTCAGCGGCACCGGCAGCCACCACAGCACCGTGGCCACCCCGACCAGGCCGTTCACCGCGCCCCGGCGTCGACGCCCCTCGGTGCGACGGCTGACCCAGCCGAAGACCATCCAGCCGGCCACCGCGCCGAGCACCGTGGCGAGCACTCCGGCGGGGACCACCAGGGGCGGCGGCGCCCGGTGCAGCTCGACCGAGAGGTACGTGGCGTCCACGGCTGTCTGGGAGGAGATCGAGGCATTCAGGATGGTGTCGCCACGTCGGGCGGTCAGCGCGGTGTCGCTGATCGCCTCCGGGGTGGTGCAGAACTTGTCCGCGCAGCCGACCCGGTCGGACACCTGAGGGTCGTACACCCGCCAGCCGGCACCGGTCAGGCGCTCCCTGGCCACCGCGACGATCTGCGCGGCGGGCACCGGTGGCGCGCCGAAGGCAGCCGCGCCGGTGGCGCTCTCCTGATATTCGCCACCGTCACCGAACAGCAGTGTCTTGACGGTCTTCAGACGCAGCGCGTGCCCGTAGACGACGAAGAGGGCCGGCGGGGTGTCGATCTCACCGAGGTCGTGCCCGGGAAAGACCTCGGTGAGGATGGCGGCGGCCTCGGCCCGGTCGGGTTGCGGCCGAGACGTCTCCCAGGCGGCCCGGCTCGCCAGCGCGCCGGTGAAGAGGCCACAGATGACCGCGGCGAGCGGCACCCACGCGACGGCGGCGCCACCGGCCGGGCGGCCGAGGCGGCGCAGCAGCCGTCGCCCGAACCGGTCGGCCGGCCTGGTGTCGCGCACGGTCATGGACATCCTCCGGCTGCAGAATCGGGCGCAGCGACAGTACATCGACCAGGGGTCCGGGTGCGTCCCCCGGATGACCGCCGCCGCTGGCCGGGATCGGCCAGGATGGGCGGGTGGCCGCTGACGGCCGCGACGAGGAGGGTGGGCGATGCGGGTACGCGGACGGTTGACCTGGGGGCGGCGTGCTCGCGCGCTGGCGGTGCTGACCGTGTTGCTCGCTGGCGTGCTGCCGCCGGCGGTGGCGCTGGTGCCAGGCACCGCCTCGGCGGGCGCGGCGGCGGGCACGCCGGTCTGCGAGGTGCGGGACAACCGGCTCCGCGAGATCTCCGGGATGGTCGCCACCGACGACGGGTACGTGGTGATCAACGACGGGGCCGACGACGAGGCGCGCCGCCGGATCTTCTTCCTCGACCAGCGGTGCGCGGTGCGGCGAACTGTCTCCTTCCCGTCCCGGCCCCGGGACACGGAGGACCTGGCCATCGGCCGGGACGGCACCGTCTGGGTCGCCGACATCGGCGACAACGACCGGTCCCGGCCGACGGTCGGGGTGTGGCGACTCGCGCCGGGGGCGGAGCAACCGGTGCTGCACCGGATGACCTACCCGGACCGTCCGCACGACGCCGAGGCGCTGCTGCTCGACGCGTCCGGTCGGCCGCTGATCATCACCAAGGGCGGCAGTGGCACCGTCTTCCTGTACGCGCCGACCACCGCGCTGCGGGCGGACGCGACGACGCCGTTGACCGCGTTGGGCCAGGTGACACTGCCGACGACCACGACCAGCAACCCGTTCTCCTTCCTGGGGCGCGGGGTGATCACCGGCGCGGCGGCCGCCCCGGACGGACGGCGGGTGGCGCTGCGCAGCTACGCCGACGCCTTCGAGTACGACGTGCCCGACGGCGACGTGGTCCGCGCGTTGACCACCGGCACCGCGCGGATCACCCCGCTGCCGGACGAGCCCCAGGGCGAATCGATCACCTACAGTCGCGACGGCCGGTCGTTGCTCACCGTCTCCGAGGCCGCCGGCCAACCCACCAGCCGCCCGACGATCCTGCGCTACCCGGCCACCGCCACCACGGCCACCGCCACTCCCGCCACGGAGTCCGTCGACCCGGTGTCGCCCACGGCGGTCCGTCCGGCCGCCGGGGAGATCGGCGGCGCGGGTGGGCGGACGTGGCCGCTGGTGGCCGGAGCGGGGACGCTGGTGCTCCTGCTCGGGCTGGCCGGCGTGCTGCGCTGGAGGCACACCGCGCGCCAGTGAGCGGCCCGGGCCTGCGGCAGGATGGGAGGATGTCCGTCCTGTCCACGTTGCGCCACCCGATCATCGCCGCCCCGATGGCCGGCGGCCCGTCCACCCCCGCGCTCGTGGCCGCCGTGTCCGCGGCGGGCGGACTGGGCTTCCTCGCCGCCGGAATGATCGACACCGAACGGTTGGTCGCCGACGTCGCCGAGGTCCGCGCCCGCACCGACCGGCCGTTCGGTGTCAACGTCTTCCTGCCCGACCCCGGCGGCGTCGACGAGGCGGCCATCCAGGCGTACGCCGAACGGCTCGCCCCGCAGGCCGGGCAGCGCGGGGTGAGCCTGGGCGAGCCGGTGGGAGGCGACGACGCGTACCCGGAGAAGCTGGCCGCGCTGCTCGCGGACCCGGTCCCGGTCGTGTCCTTCGTGTTCGGTCTGCCCGACCGGGCGGCGGTGACCGCCCTGCGCGAGCGGGGCACCGAGGTGTGGGCCACCGTCACCCGCCCGGACGCCGCGACCGCCGCCGCCGACCTCGGTGTGGACGCCGTGGTGGTGCAGGGCACCGAGGCCGGTGGGCATCGTGGCGGCCTGCCGGACGACGACGACTACGGGGTGCTGCCGCTGCTCCGGCTGACCGCCGCCCGCTGTGACCGGCCGCTGGTGGCCGCGGGCGGCCTCGTCGACGGTCCCGCGGTGGCCGCCGTGCTGGCCGCCGGCGCCGCCGCCGCGCAACTCGGCACGGCCTTCCTGCGCTGCCCGGAGGCGGGCAGCTCGCCGATGCACCGGGCGGCGGTGGCCGGTGCCACGCCGACCGCGTTGACCCGGTCGTACACCGGTAAGCGGGCCCGTGGGGTGGCCAACGACTTCCTGCGCCAACACGACGCGGTGGCACCGCGCGGTTACCCCCAGGTGCTCCACCTGACGCGCCCACTGCTGGCCGCCGCCCGGCGCGACGGGGACGCGTCGGTGGCCAACCTGTGGGCCGGGCAGGCCCACCCGCTGGCCCGGGACCTGCCGGCGGCGCAGGTGGTCGCCGAGGTGAGTGCCGACGCCCGGGCCGCGCTGGCCACAGTGGTCGCACGGTCCGCTCGCTGGGGCTGATCAGGGCGCCGGCAACCGGCTCGGGCGGGCGGGACAGGCCCGGCGGGCAACCGGTTAGAGTCTCGCCGTGATCGAGATCGGTGCGCAGGTCGACCTGTCCCACCCGGCTGAGCGGGTCTGGCTCGCCCTGACCGACCGGCAGTTGCTCGGCCGGTGGTTCGCCGAGGCCGAGACGGTCGAGGGCGTGCCGGACCGGCTGCTGCTGCACACCGCCGGCCTGCCCGGCTTCGACGCCAACGTCGAGGTCGAGGTGACCGAGCGACAGGAGCCGGACCTCCTCGTGCTGTCCTGCGACGAGGCTGGCCGGCTCAGCGAGCTGACCTGCACGGTCACCGCCACCAAGCAGGGCTGCCGGTTGGAGCTCCGGGAGGTCAGCACGCACGGCGCGTGGTCCGGCGAGCAGCACGAGCCCCGTGAGCAACAGCTGCGGCAGGCGCTCACCGTGCGGCTGCCGGCCATTCTCGACTGGCTCGCCTTCCAGCAGGTCGACCTGCGCCGCGCCGACGGTGGGATGACAGCGGAACTGCCGGTGCTCGGCGTACGCGGCGGGGCCGGCCGCAACCCCCGCCGGCGTCGCACGCTGGTCGCCGTTGTGGCCGGGGCGGTGCTGCTAGCGGGGACGGCGGCCTGGGTGACGTTGCCGCCCGACCCGGAGCCGGTCGCCGCGCCCGCACCGGCCCCCAGCGCGTCGCCGACGGTGACCCCGGCCCGGAGTACCGTCGCGCCCACGGCGACCCCCTCGGCGCGCCCCACGCGGGTCACCGCGTCACCGACCACCCGGCCGAGCCGGACCCCGTCGGCGAAGCCCTCGCGCACCACCGAGTCGGCTGCGCCACCCCCGCCACCGACGCCCATGACGGCCCGCTACCAGACCGACTCCAGCCGGCTGTTCGGCTACACCGGCGAGATCGTGGTCGGCAATCCCGGCACCGCCGCGGTGGCGGACTGGGCGGTGGTGGTCACCCTCGCCGAGGGCACCACAGTCGACGACGTGGACGGCGCGAACTGGCGACAGGACAAACGGGTGATCACCTTCACCGGAACCGCCGTGCCGGCCGGGGGATCCCAGACGATCAGCTTCGACGTCCGCGACAGCCGGCCGAAGGCCCGGGAGCCGGAGAGCTGCACGATCGGCGGGCAACAGTGCGCCGGCCTCTGACTAGGCTGCCGTCATGGCACTGCTGCACAGGGCGACCCTGCACCCCACGAAGCTGAACCTGCTGACGGCCTGGCTGCCCGACCGACAATGGTTCGCCGGACCGACCGGCGTCGAGGTGGTGAGCCGGGGCGCCTACCGCTTCGACGACCCGGCCGGCGAGGTCGGCATCGAGACGATGCTGGTCGCCGCCGCCGACGGGCCGGTCCACCAGGTCCCCCTCACCTACCGCGCCACCCCTCTCGACGGTGCCGAGCAGTGGCTGGTCGGCACCACCGAGCACTCGGCGCTCGGCCGACGCTGGGTGTACGACGGCTGCGCCGACCCGGTGTACGCCGCCGCGCTCGCCCACGCGATCCTCACCGGTGGCGGCCAGGCGGAGCAGTACTTCGAGGTCGACGGCCGGCGCGAGGTACGCGAGCCGACGATGACGATCGAGGTCAGCGAGACCGGCAGCGACAACCCGCCCCCGGTCGGCGCCCTGCGCCGGGTCGTCGACGGGGACAGCACGCTCATCAGCACCGACACCGTCGAACTGGTGGTCGTCCGGCGGCCCGGGGCCGGGACCGACGGGGCCACCGGGGCCACCCTGAGCGGCAGGTGGGATGGTCAGCCGACGAGCGTGCCACTGGCGTACGCCCGGGTGCGCTGACCCGCCTGTCCCGAGTGTGCGGTGGGCGGCCCGGATGCCGGACCGCCCACCGCGTTCACCACCGCGCAGGAGGCGGGGGCGGCGACACGGGCGGCCGGTCGTCGCAGGTGATGGTGTTGGGCAGCAGCCACGGTGCGAGCCACCCGCCGTCGTTACCGCCGAGGTCGGTCACTGTGAACTCCGAGCCGGCCGCGGTGAAGTGGAACGATCCGCAGTTGTTGACGCCGACCGCGCCGACGTTGCGGGCGTCCACGTTGGCGAACGAGGCGGACCCGGCCGTGCGGGCGCTGACCACCGAGGTGCCGGTGCCGTCGACCCGGACGTCCCGGAACCGCACGTCGGAGATCGAGTAGAGGTCCTTCACCGGCCAGTCGCTGACCAGCATGATCGCGTTGTACGTGTTGTCCAGGTACGCGTCGCCGGTCACCTCGATGCCCGCCTCGATGCTGCGATCCAGGGCGAAGAGCCAGATCGCCCCCAGGCCGATGTTCCAGTTCAGCTCGTACGTGCCGGCGCGGGCGGTGGTGTTGTTGGTGAACCGCAGGTGCCCGGTGAACGGCTCCGCGCCGAAGCGGGACCCGGCGTGCAGGCCGCTGCCCTCACGTACCGGGTCGGCGACGAGGTTGTGCGAGACGGTGGTGTCGGTGCCGCCGTAGATGGCGATGCCGTTGGCCAGGGTCGGTGACTGCACGGTGTTGTGGTCGAACGTGTTCCGCGCGTTGGCCGTCTTCTCCGACCACATCGCCAGGCCGTCGTCGCCGGTGTTGCGGACGAAGTTGTGCGCGACCAGGGAGTCGGTCACCCCGGTGTGGAAGTTGAGGGCGTCGGCGATCTGGTCGACGATGATGTTGTTGGTGACCCGGACGTTGCGCATCGGGCCGTCGAACCACAGGCCCGCCTTGGTGTGGTGCAGGTAGAGCCCGTCGATGGTGGAGTCGCTCATCGCCCCGCCGATCGCGTTGACCTGGTCGGTGTCGATGCGCTCCCGCACGTCGCCCTCGATGGCGAAGCCGGAGAGGTGCACGTTGCGGCTGCCGCCGTCGGCGGCGTCCCGACCGTAGAACCCGACTCCGGTGTGCACCGAGCCGTCCGGCGCGGGGGCCGGCAGGGCGACCTCGCGGCCCTTGATGATGGTGTGCCAGTTGCCGGCGCCCTCGATGGTCACGTCGTCGACGATGACGTGCCGGTTGACCTGGTAGGTGCCCGGCGGGAGGTACACGGTGAGGTGGGCGCGCCGGGCGAAGGCGATGGCCCGGTCCAGCGCGTCGGCGGAGTCCCGCCGGCCGGTCGGGTCGGCGCCGAAGGCGAGCACGTTCGCCGCGAGCAGCCGGACACGCGGCGGGGCTACCAGTTCGGAGTCGAGCAGGTCGATGACCGTCCAGGCGGCGGCGCTGCCGGGCGGCGCGGTGAGCCGGACAGTGTCGCCGGCCCGGTACGTACGCCCGAGCAGGAGCCGCTGCTCGTCGTAGAAGTGGGTGGGCCGGAACGGTGTGCTGATGCTCGGGTACGGCGTGGTGGCCGACGGCACGCACTGGCACTCGGTGATCCACCAGTCCGGGTGCAGCAGCCCGGCCTGCGGGTCGTTGGTGAAGGGGTACTGGTTGTAGAGCCACGAGTACTGCGAGGTGAGCGTCATGGTGCGCAGATGCTTGCCGTTCACCGCGACCTTCAGCGGCGCGGTGATCCCACCTCCCTGCGGCGCGTCCGGGATGCTGTACCGCACGGTGATCCCGTTCGCCGCGCTGGGCAGGACGAACTCCACGTACTCCCCGGGGGTGAGCCGGACCGCCCGGCGGCCGGAGGCCTCCGCGGGCAGGGTGTAGGCAGACCGGTCCGGCCCGATGATCTCGCCGTTGGTGCGGGCGTTCTCCGCTTCCTGCTCCAGGAAGTCGACGTCCGCGCCGCGCCCGGCGACCAGCGCCGGGTCGAGGGCGGCGCGGGTGACCACCGGCCGCGCGCCGGCGGACCCCGGTGGACTGGCGGCGGCCGAGGTGGGCCCGGCGACCAGCACGGCGAGACCGGCCGCGAGCGCGACGGCGGTGCCGCCGGGCCGTCCCCGCGTCGGCGTGAGGCTGCGAAACATCGGTGACCCTCCTGAGTGGGTGGTGGTGGAGGTCCGCCCGGCGCCCCCGACGCCCGACATTGATCGTCATGATGCAGCACCGAACATGGCACTGCAAGACACCTATCGAACAACGAAAATAAACGACTATGAGGCCGCAAGAAATGGACGGTTGTCGAGTTGAGGTGTCGCGCGTCGCCCGCCCCGACCAGCTCGCGCCCGGCGTAGGCTGATCTGCGTGGATCAAGAAGACCGGATCGCCCTCTTTCTCGACTACGAGAACCTCGCGCTGGGCGCGCGTGACCATCGCGGCGGCGTCGCCTTCGACTTCCGGCCCATCGCCGACGCGTTGGCCGAACGGGGCCGGGTGGTGGTCCGCCGGGCGTACGCCGACTGGTCCTACTTCGACGAGGACCGCCGGATGCTCACCCGCTCCCACGTCGAGCTGATCGAGATCCCGCAACGGATGGGCGCCTCCCGCAAGAACGCCGCGGACATCAAGATGGCCGTCGACGCGATCGAGTTGGCGTTCGAACGCGAGTACATCTCCACCTTCGTGATCTGTAGCGGTGACAGCGACTTCACCCCGCTGGTGCACAAGCTGCGGGAGCTGAACAAGCGGGTCATCGGCGTCGGGGTCGAGGGGTCCACCTCGGGGCTGCTGCCCCCGGCGTGCGACGAGTTCCTCTACTACGACCGGCTGGAGGGCGTGGACATCCCGCCGGCTCGTGGTGGGCGCGCGCGTTCCGCCGCCCGGCAGGCCGGCGCGGAACAGCGCCCGCCCGAGCCGGAGCAGGAGGTGGACCGTCGACCGCAGGAGGCGGAGCCCGACCGGGACGCGGACGCGCTCGCCGTACAGGTCGCCCAGTCGGTCGCCGGCCTGCAGGGCAGCGCCAACGGTGAGGTCACCGCGTCCCGGCTCAAGCGCACCCTGCTGCGCAAGGACCCGACCTTCAGTGAGTCCGACTACGGCTTCCGCACCTTCGGTGAGCTGCTGCGCCACCTCGCCGAACGCAACGTGATCGAGCTGGCCGAGGGGCCGGCCAAGGGTGACCCCGAGGTGTCGCTGCCCGAGCACGGCGACCGCGAGGTGGCGTTCGGCCTACTCCGGGGCGTCGTGGCGGACCTGGGCAGCGGCGGCAACCCGGTGGCGCTGTCCGGGCTGAAGAACCAGGTACGCCGGGCCCGCCCGGACTTCAGCGAGAAGAAGCTCGGCTACCGCAGCTTCCTGCAGTTCTGCAAGGCCGCCGCCACCGCCGGCGTACTGGACCTCCGCTGGAGCCCCGAAGCCGACGACTACCTCCTGACAACCCACCCCTGACCCGCTGCCCCTGCCCTCCCTTGTTGATCAAGAAGTTTGCGTCATCGACGGCGCGATTGGTGACGCAAAGTTCTTGATCAACAGCGGTGGGCGGTGGGAGTTGCGGGGGCGGGGCAGGGTGGGGTTCTCCTGATGCGCAACTCAGGAGCGGGAGAACCGCCCGTTATGGTTTCGAACCGTCAACGGTTGGGCGGAAATGCGCCCGGATTGTCACCCTTGCCCCGGTCCGGTCATACCTGCGCCGTACCCTCGGCGCGGGAATTGCTATACGGTCGGCGAATGAAGGTGGAGGAGCACTGGTGGAACGGAGACACGACCCCGCGCGGGCGCCGGGACGTGTACATCCGTACTGACGGGCAGGGTTGGGAGGTCCGCGCCCAGATCGGTGGGGCGTCGGGTCGTGAGCGGGTGCAGCAGTGCCCCAGCCGGGCCTCGGCGGCCATCCTCGCCGACGCCTGGCGCGGCACCCACCCATCCTGGCGCGAGCTGAAGCAGCGCTGATCCGGCACCGGGCCGGGTCGGCAACGCTCCCGGGTTCCAGCCCGGCGCGCCCGCCGACCGGCCCGGCGCTCGGTACGTCGGTGCCGACAGCGCGCAGCGGTCACCCACCGGCCACGCCGCCTCAAGAGCGGGCGGGCCCTCGTGTCCCCGCCGTCAGTTCGGGTACTCGCAGGGCTGCTGGTCGCGCCCGATGGAGGTCGCCCATGTCGCAGGGCCCCGACGAGGAGAACAGCAGGCTCGACGAGGAGATCCGGGAGGCCGAGCGCCGGCTCGCCGACCTCACCACCTCGTCCGACGACGCGCTCACCGACGACGACGCCCGGGCACCGGACGACGCCCCCTCGGAGAGCAACGCCGACTAGGGCCTGTTTCATAAGGGCGGTCGAGCCGAGGCGGAGTCCGGGCGGCGATCCGGCAAGGCGCGGTTTCGTCCGGATACCGGTGTCGTATCCGGACGAAACCGCAACGCCGCCGGTCGTCGTCCG
>NZ_JAGPXU010000028.1:0-91933 GCF_018070385.1 Micromonospora sp. C97 | reverse complement strand
CCCCCCAGGTTTCCCCACCTGACCCCCACCCCTTCCGCGATCTTGCAGGTTCTGCTGGCGAAATGCCCGATGTCTTGGCTTTGGTCGGGACAGAAAGTGCGAGATCGCGAGGATTCGGGGCGGCGGGGACGGGTATGCGGGCGCCCGGAGGTGTGGGATATGGCTTCTGGTGGGGCTCGTAAGGGGATCTGGATCGCCATCGCGGTGGCGATCATCATCATCATCATTGTGCTGATCGCGATCGCGTCCGGCGGCGACGGGGGCGGTAACGGGTACTGACCTGACGCGGCCGGAATGCGCTGCGGCGTGTCCGGCGGCGGGCACCGAACGGGTATATAACAGTCGGCATGGCCGAGCAGACCGGGAACGCTCCGGGCGCCCAGCGGTTCATCCCGCCCGACGCCGACACCATCGACGACCTGCGCACCGCCGCCGGCGGCTGTCGGGGCTGCGAGCTGTACCGGGACGCCTCGCAGACGGTCTTCGGCCGGGGTGACGAGAGCGCCCGCGTGGTGCTGGTCGGCGAGCAGCCCGGCGACATGGAGGACCTGAAAGGGCTGCCCTTCGTCGGCCCGGCCGGACGCCTGTTGCGCCGCGCGGTCGACGACGCCGGGCTGGACCCGGGCCAGCTCTACCTGACCAACGCCGTGAAGCACTTCCGTTTTGAACTGCGCGGCAAGCGGCGGATCCACCAGACCCCGGACCAGGTGCACATCACCGCCTGCCGACCGTGGTTGGTCGCCGAGTTCGCCCGGCTGCGTCCGGAGTTCGTGGTGGTGCTCGGCGCGACCGCCGCCAAGGCGCTGCTCGGCCCGTCCTTCCGGGTCACCCGGCAGCGGGGCGAGCTGCTGCCCTGGCCGGAGTCGGCGCAGCATCCAGCGGACTTCGCACAGGTGCCGGTGGACAACGCCGGAAAGCGGGCCGACGCGCCGCCCACCCGACTGCTGGCCACCATCCATCCGTCCGCCGTGCTGCGGGCCGACGACCAGGACAAGGCGTACGAGGGTCTGGTCGCCGACCTCACCGTCGTGTCCCGCGCCAGCGCCGGACGGCGGGTCAACCGCTCGTCGTGACGTTGCTGAAGACGCCCCCGCGACGGCCGGGCGAGTGGCGGCCATCCCCTGTCATCGAGTGAGGCTGATACCTACCGGAAACGGCGTCGCGCGATCCACGTAACAGCGTCTCTGCAGACTCATGCGAGTCGATCTTGTAGGGGAGGCCGTTATGAGCGATCAGACGCAGTCGATGGTCAGCCGGCGTGGGTTCCTGCGCTCGGTCGGGATCAGCGGTGGGGCCGGAGCGATGCTCGCCACGATGGGTGCCATGGGGCTGGCCCCCAGCGCGGCGGCGTCGGTCACCCCGGCGTTCCGGCCTCCGGAGCGGTCCGACTTCACCCTCACCGGGCGGTCCGGCGCCAGCGTGGTCGTACTCGGCGGCGGCATCGCCGGGCTGACCACCGCGTACGAGTTGGGCAAGGCCGGTTACCACTGCACCATCCTGGAGGCGCGGCACCGCGTCGGTGGTCGGAACCTGACCATCCGGGGCGGCGACGTCGAGACCGACCTGGACGGACGCACGCAGCGGGCCGGCTTCTCCGACGGCGTCTACTTCAACGCCGGCCCGGGGCGGATCGCACAGTGGATGGTCACCATGGACTACTGCCGGGAACTGGGCGTGCCCGTCGAGGTCTTCACCAACCAGAACGCCGACGCCTGGATCTACAACGAGTCCGCCGGGATGACCGCGCCGGTCCGGTACCGCACCGCCAAGGCCGACGTGTACGGCTACGTCTCGGAGTTGCTGGCGAAGGCCACCGACCAGGGCGCGTTGGACGCCCGACTCAGCTCGGAGGACCGCGAGCGGCTGTTGTCGTTCCTGCAGAGCTTCGGGGCGATCGGCGGACGGGGCAGCGACTGGGCGTACACCGGGACGAGCCGTCGGGGCTTCTCCGCGTACCCGGGTGCGGGCAACGACGTGGGGACCCCGCTCGGCACGCCGCCGGCGCTCTCCGACGTGTTCGCCAGCAACATCGGCCGGTACTTCTCCTTCGAGTTCGGCTACGACCAGGCGATGCTGATGTTCCAACCGGTCGGCGGGATGGACCAGATCCCCCGAGCCCTGGCCCGGGCGGTGGGCACGCACCGGATCCGACTCGACGCCGAGGTGACAGCGGTGACCGACCGGGGCAGCCGGGTCGAGGTGACCTACCGACAGCATGGCCGGCAGTCGCAGATCACCGCCGACTACTGCGTGGCCGCGCTGCCGCCGCACCTGATGGCCCGGGTGCCGCACAATCTCGGCACGGCGGTGACCGCGGCCCTGGCCGACTTCCCGGTCACCGCCTCCGGCAAGATCGGCCTGGAGTACCGCAGCCGCTGGTGGGAGACCGATCAGCGGATCTACGGCGGCATCACCGAGACCGACCTGGACCTGTCGCACATCTGGTACCCGTCGTACGGCTTCCACGGCAAGCGCGGCCTGGTCGTCGGCTACTACAACACCGGGGCGAACGCCAGGGCGTACAGCGGGCTGACCCCGGAGCAGCGCGCCGAGCGCGCGGTCAGCCAGGGTGTGAAGATCCACGGCGACAAGTACCGCAGTGAGCTGGTCACCTCGTACTCCCACGCCTGGGACCGGACCCGCTACATCGAGGGCGCCTGGACCTCACCCCGGTACGGCACGGCCGGCTACAACCTGCTGCTCCAGCCGGCCGGACGGGTCTACTTCGCCGGGGACTGGCTCAGCCACGAGGTGGCCTGGCAGCACGGCGCGTTCGTGGCGGCGCGTTCGGCGGTCTCCGCGCTGCACCAGCGGGTGATGGCGGGCTGACCCGACCGTGCGCCGTCCAGATCGTGGACAGTTTCCGTTCGCGCGGAACGGAAGCTGTCCACGGTCGACAGTGTGTCCCGGGTCGTGTGCGCGGGTAACGGATGTCGATGGACGTTGACAACGAGGAGCGTCGCGCCACCGCGGCCGCCGGGCTTCGCGGGAGAGGGAGGCGGTTCTTCGCGCGGGCGACCGGCTTGCAGCTCATGGCCGTGTACTGGGTGCCGATGACGGTGCTCATCGGGCTGCCGATGCGCTGGCTCTTCGACCGACAGGAAGCACTTGACGAAGCCGTGCTGGGCGCCGCCCTGAACGCCGTCTGGATCGGCCCCTCGATCTATCTGGCGCAGCGCGTGGTGGGCGAGGCTCGGCAGGATCCCGAGGGGTACCCGCTGCGCCAGGCAGTGCGCACCGGCGCCGTGCCCGAGGACGACGCGGTGCGGGCCGACCTGCCCGGCTATCTCGCCGGACAGCGGCGGGCCACCTGGGCGGCGCTGCTGTCCGTCCTGGTCACCGCCCTGGGGCTGATCCTGCTCGCTCTGCTCGCCGCCGACAACGAGGGCTTCGCGGTGATCTTCGGCGTGGTCGCCGCCGTCAGTGCGGCCGTCGCCGCGCTCACCCTGACCCGGATCCGTCGGCTGGCATCCCTGCTGCCCGGTCCACCGGAGACACCACGATCGCAGGGGTGAAGGGGGCGTACCGGGAGGGCCGGGCGGGGCGACCGGTTCGGCTGGTGGCAAAACCCACTGCCGCTGGTCGGTGCGGGTGCGCGAGGATGAGTTCACCCCTTCCGACAGGAGCGCCGATGGCGACCGACCTGACCGCACCGCGTACCGGCGTCCGACCCGACGTCGCGTCGATCCAGCGGCGTACCCTGCGGCTGCTCTTCACCACCCAGATCATCGGCGGGATCGGCGTGACCATCGGCATCGCCGTGGGCGCGCTGCTCGCGGCCCGGATCGCCGGGACCGCGGTGGCCGGTGTCGCGCAGAGCGCCGGGGTGGTCGGTGCCGCGCTGCTCGCCGTCCCGGTCACCCGGATCATGGCGCGGCACGGTCGCCGGCCGGGTCTGGCGCTGGCGTACGCGGTCGGCGCCGTCGGCGGCGTGCTGGTGGTGCTGGCCGCTGCCACCCGTTGGGTGCCGCTGCTCTTCCTCGGCATGCTGCTCTTCGGCGGGGGCACCGCCGCGAACCTGCAGGCCCGGTACACGGCCGTGGACCTCGCCGAGCCGGCCCGCCGGGGGCGGCAGCTGTCCCTGATCGTCTGGGCCACCACCATCGGTGCGGTGGCCGCGCCGAACTTCGCCGCGCTGGCCGACCGGGTCACCACCGGCTGGGGGCTGCCCCCGCTGGCCGGCCCGTTCGCGTTCAGCGCGGTCGCCTTCGTGCTGGCTGCCGTCGTACTCCTCGGGTTGCTCCGGCCCGACCCGCTGCTCACCGCGCGCCGGCTCGCGGCGGCCGACGCACCTGCCGCCGACCGTCCGTCGGCCGCCGACGCGACGGCGACCGCGGTGGCGGCCGAGGCGCCGGCGGCGGGTGGTGCCGGGCGGCCGGCCGCCGCGCCGGTCGGGGTGCGCGCGCCACGCGCCGCCGGGATGCGGGCGGCCTGGTCGGTGGTACGCGGACAGCCCGCCGCCCGACTCGGCATCGCCGCCGTGGCGGTGGGTCACCTGGTGATGGTGGCGGTGATGGCGATGACGCCGGTCCGGCTCGGTGAGTCGCACGCCGACGCCGACGTGTTGCGGCTGGTCGGCATCGTGCTGAGCCTGCACATCGCCGGCATGTACGCGTTCTCCCCGGTGGTCGGTTGGCTCACCGACCGGCTCGGTCGACGGGCGGTGATCCTCGGTGGGGTCGGGCTGCTGCTGGCCGCCTGCGCGGTCGCCGGCACCGCCGGGCACCACACACCTCGGCTCTCGGTCGGTCTGGTCCTGCTCGGGCTGGGCTGGTCGGGGACGATGGTGGCCGGCTCGACCCTGCTGTCCGAGTCGGTGGCGGCCGAGGTGCGGCCGAGCGTCCAGGGGCTCTCCGACCTGATCATGGGACTGGCCGGGGCCGGCGCGGCCGTGGTCAGCGGGTTTGTCATGCAGTTCGCCGGATATCCCGTGCTCACCCTGCTCGCGGCGGTCGCGGTGGCGCCCCTGGTGGCGCTAGCGTTGCGCCCGGTGCCGACCGGGGCACCGGACGAGGAGGGCTGATAACTGTGCGGCTGACCGACTTCTGGACGCGGCTGGACGAGGCGTTCGGGCCCGGCTACGCGGCCAGCATCGCCCGCGATCAGGTGCTGTCCCAGCTCGGCGGACGGACCATCGAGCAGGCCCTGGCGGCGGGGGAGCAGACGCACGTGGTGTGGCGGGCGGTCTGCGCCGCCTACCCCGACCGGGTGCCCGCTCGACTACGCTGAGCAGCCTTTTCGCCGGTTCCGCGTGTCGCTTGTCGAGTCGTACACCTGTTCGGCTATTGTCCACAGCGGGGTGCTCTTCCACAGCTCGCGGCCCGTCGGCTGGTTTTCTGTCGGACCTAGCGCCTAGCGTGTCCGCGTGACGCGAAGCTCAGCAAAGACGCCGGCGAAGGCAGGGGTGGCAACCATGGCAGCAGGGCCTGACCGGGAGAAGGCACTCGACCTTGCTCTCGCTCAGATTGACAAGCAATTCGGCAAGGGCTCGGTGATGCGGCTGGGGGAGCGGCCGGTCATCCAGACCGCCGTGATCCCGACCGGCTCCATCGCGCTCGACGTGGCGCTCGGCGTGGGTGGTCTGCCGCGTGGCCGGGTGGTCGAGGTCTACGGTCCCGAGTCCAGCGGTAAGACCACCGTGGCACTGCACGCGGTGGCCAACGCCCAGCGCAACGGCGGGATCGCCGCCTTCATCGACGCCGAGCACGCGCTCGACCCGGAGTACGCGAAGGCCCTCGGCGTCGACACCGACGCGATGCTGGTCTCCCAGCCGGACACCGGCGAGCAGGCGCTGGAGATCGCGGACATGCTGATCCGCTCCGGCGCTCTGGACATCATCGTGATCGACTCGGTGGCGGCCCTGGTGCCCCGTGCCGAGATCGAGGGCGAGATGGGCGACAGCCACGTGGGCCTCCAGGCCCGGCTGATGAGCCAGGCGCTCCGGAAGATCACCGGTGTGCTCAGCAACACCGGCACCACGGCGATCTTCATCAACCAGCTGCGGGAAAAGATCGGCGTGATGTTCGGCAGCCCGGAGACCACCACCGGTGGTCGGGCGCTGAAGTTCTACGCCTCGGTCCGGCTCGACGTGCGACGCATCGAGAGCCTCAAGGACGGCACCGACGTGGTCGGTAACCGCACCCGGGTCAAGGTCGTGAAGAACAAGGTCGCCGCGCCGTTCAAGCAGGCCGAGTTCGACATCATGTACGGCAAGGGCATCTCGCGGGAGGGCTCGCTGATCGACGTCGGCGTGGAGCAGGCGATCATCCGCAAGTCCGGAGCGTGGTACACGTACGACGGCGACCAGCTCGGCCAGGGCAAGGAGAAGGCTCGGGAGTTCCTGAAGGAAAACCCGGACGTGGCCGCCGAGATCGAGAAGAAGATCCTGGAGAAGCTCGGCGTCGGGGTCGGCGCGGGTGACGCCGCCGGTGGCCCGGAGCTGCCGCCGGTCGACTTCTGACCGGTCGCTGACCCGTGGCAGGACGACGCGCTCGTACGGGGCGGGGCTGGGATGCCAGTCCGCCTCGTACGGGCGACGCCACCGACCCGCCCCGCCCTCGGCGAGGCCGCCGGGGTGGTTCCGGGGAGGCCGACGCCGTCGAGTCTCCGGCTCCTCCCCGGGACGAGTCCGAGGTGGCCCGTGAGATCTGCCTGCGCCAGCTGGCCGTCCGGCCCCGTACCCGGGCCGAGCTGGCCGGGGCGCTGGCCAAGCGGGGCATCTCCGAGGAGGTCTCGGCAGAGGTCCTCGACCGGTACGACGAGGTCGGCATCATCGATGACGCCGCGTTCGCGAGGGCGTGGGTGTCCAGCCGGCACGCCGGGCGGGGCCTCGCTCGCCGGGCGCTCGCCAACGAGCTGCGCCGCAAGGGTGTGGACGGCGAGGTGGCCACCGAGGCGCTGGGCGAGCTGGACGAGGAGACCGAGGCGGACACCGCCCGCAGTCTCGTGGAGCGCAAGCTGCGCACCGCCCGGGGCGAGCCGGACGCGGTTTTCCGCCGGCTGGTGGGCATGCTGGCCCGCAAGGGCTACCCGCCTGGTGTGGCCATCCGGGCGGTGAAGGACGCGCTCGCCGCGCAGAGCGCCGAGGCGGCCGAGTTCGCCGAGCAGATCGACGCCGACGCGCTAGCCGACGCCGAGGGCGAGTTGGAGCGCGACAACCGGCTGGCCGAGTGAGCGGCCCGCTCAGCGGTCCGCTGCGACTCCCGATGGGGGTGCGGGCCTGATGTTGAAGGCATGTCTGAACGGCGGGCGTGACCGACGGGCCCATCCGGCGGTGCCGCTGACGGCGGCGGAGCTGGCCACCGATGCGACCCGCTGCGCGGCGCTCGGCGTCGCGGCCGTGCACGTCCATCCCCGGGACGAGGCTGGTGCCGAGTCGCTGCGGCCGGCGGTGATCGCCGACGCGCTGACCGCGATCCGTGCCGCCCGGCCGGGGCTGCCGGTCGGGGTGAGCACCGGGGCCTGGATCTCGCCGGATCCGGCTGCGCGGGTGGCCGCCGTCCGGGCCTGGCAGGTGCTGCCCGACTTCGCCTCGGTGAACGCGCACGAGCCCGGCGCCGAGGCGGTCGCGGCCGCCCTGCACGAGCGCGGTGTGCTCGTCGAGGCAGGGCTGTGGACGCTTGACGCGGTCGCGGCGTACCGCAGGTGGCGGGTGCCGGCCGGGCGGTTGCTGGTCGAGTGCATGGCTGAGGACGTGGCGGTCGCGTTGGCCGACGCCGCCCGGATCCTCGCCGCGCTGCCGGCGGACGCGCCGTCGGTGCTGCTGCACGCCGAGGGGCCGGCGACCTGGCCGGTCCTCGCCGAGGCGGTACGCCGGGGCCTGGCCACCCGGATCGGCCTTGAGGACACGGTGTACCTACCGGACGGCTCACCGGCCGCGGACAACGCCGCCTTGGTCGCGGCAGCGGTGGCGGTGGGAGCCAGCTGACGTGTGATGAGACGGATGGGTCACACCTGGCAGGGTCGTCGGCCTTGTCTGAGAGTCGGCTGGACGGCGCTGAGCAGGCCCGACGTGTCCAACGAGCGGTGCACCTCGCGGAGTTTGTCCTCTCCTGTCCGGCGCGATGTCAGCGCGTGGTGACGGTACGACTTCTCTCCGTTCGGGGGGTTTGATCATGAGTCCTTGACCAGAGCACCCCCGGCGACCTAGCCTCGCCATACAGGCTCACATTGCCCGACCAGCGCAGGCTAAGCGCACAACATAGATCGCGTAACAGAACAGCATCACTTTGGCCGACTCTGCGGCCTTTGGCAGCAGTTCCGGACAGGCCGGTCCGGATCGCTGCGACAACTGCACCCGGTCGCCGACGCTGCCTGCGGGCACCGCCGGCGGAGAAAGCTATCCACGGCCAGCCGCTCCGGTCGGGCGTCCACAGCCGCAGGAGTGTGCCCTCGGCACGGTCGCTGCGGTCTCGACGTTAGGGGAGGCGGCCATGGCGGGGCGGCGGCACAGGTTCATCGGTAGACCCGACGGGGTCCCGGCATGAACGCCTTCGACGTCGTGCTCCTCGCGGCCGTCCTCGTCCTCGCGGTGGTGGTGATCGGGGCCGTGCTGGTCGGCATCCGGACACTGCGCCGGATGGGCGCCGCGCCGGCTCCGGAGGACCCCGCCTTCATCGCCGAGAAGGACCGGCAGGAGCAGTCCCTCGCTGCCCTGCGGACCGCGGCGGATCAGGCGAACAGCACGATCGACGTGGCGAAGTCAGCGGCCGCTGCGGCCCGCACCGAGGCGGCGGCGGCGAAGGCCGAGGCGAAAGCGGCCCGCGCCGAGGCGCGTCGGGTCCTCGACGACGCCCGGGCCGAGGCGGACACCGTTCTGGAGCGCGCCCACAAGCAGGCCGAGGCGGACGCCGAGCAGTTGCGTACGGCAGCCCGGCGCAGCGGAGAGCGGGAGGTGGCGGTGCTCGCCGCCACGACCCGGGAGCAGGCCGCCGAGGTGGAACGTCGGGCCGCCCGGATGGACGAGCGGGAGCGGATGCACACCGAAGAGGTGGAGCGGTTCGCCGAGCGGGAGCGGCAGCTCACCGCCGCGAAGGCCGCCCTCGCCGCCCGGGAGGCCGCGCTCGCCCAGCGGGAGGCCGAGCTGGCCGAGTCGGAGGAGCTGCGCCGCCGGGAGTTGGAACGCGTCGCCGGGCTCACCGCCGAATCCGCGCGACTGGAGCTGATCGACGCCATCGAGACCCAGGCCAAGCGGGAGGCGGCGTTGCTCGTGCGGGACATCGAGTCCGACGCGCGCAACACGGCCGAGCAGCGGGCCCGACACATCGTGGTGGACGCGATCCAGCGGGTCGCCAGCGAGCAGACCGCGGAGAGCGTGGTCAGCGTCCTGCACCTGCCCGGTGACGAGATGAAGGGGCGGATCATCGGCCGGGAGGGGCGCAACATCCGCGCCTTCGAGTCGGTGACCGGTGTCAACCTGATCATCGACGACACCCCCGAGGCGGTGCTGCTCTCCTGCTTCGACCCGGTCCGTCGGGAGGTGGGCCGGGTGACCCTGGAGAAGCTGGTGCTGGACGGGCGCATCCACCCGCACCGGATCGAGGAGGTCTACGACCTGGCCCGGCAGGAGGTGGAGCAGCTCTGCCTGCGCGCCGCCGAGGACGCCCTGGTCGAGGTCGGCATCACCGAGATCCACCCGGAGCTGGTCTCCCTGCTCGGTCGGCTGCGCTACCGCACCTCGTACGGGCAGAACGTGCTCAAGCACCTGGTCGAGACCGCCCACATCGCCGGCATCATGGCCGCCGAACTGCGGTTGGATGTGCCCATCATCAAGCGGTCGGCGTTCCTGCACGACATCGGCAAGGCGCTCACCCACGAGGTGGAGGGCAGCCACGCCATCATCGGCGCTGACCTAGCCCGCAAGTACGGCGAGCACGAGGACGTGGTGCACGCCATCGAGGCGCACCACAACGAGGTGCCGCCGCAGACCATCGAGGCAGTGCTCACCCAGGCCTCCGACGCCTGCTCCGGTGGTCGGCCGGGCGCGCGCCGGGAGAGCCTGGAGGCGTACGTCAAGCGGCTGGAGCGGATCGAGGAGATCGCCGCCGGCAAGCTCGGCGTGGACAAGGTCTTCGCCATGCAGGCCGGCCGGGAGATCCGGGTGATGGTCAAGCCGGACGACGTGGACGACATCGGGGCGGCCGTGCTGGCCCGGGACGTGGCCAAGCAGATCGAGGAGGAGCTGACCTACCCGGGTCAGATCCGGGTCACGGTGGTCCGCGAGTCCCGGGTCACCGAGATCGCCCGCTGAGTCAGACCGGCGGCCCCCTCACCGCGCGGACGCTGGAGATGACCGAAGGCCGCCCCGAGCAGTTCGGGGCGGCCTTCGGGTCTTCTGGTCGGTGTGACGTGGCTCAGACGCCCCCGCCGCCTCCGCCCGCGCCCTCGGCCTGGGACATCAGGGCCGCGGGCGGCGGGTTCTGCGCCGGGGTGTTCGCGGTCTTGCGACCCTGGGCGAGCCGCCGCTGGACGTACTGGGCGAGCTTCGACAGCGAGTAGTTCACCACGATGAAGAGCACGGCGATCACGACGTAGACCTGGATGGGGTTGCCCAGTGCGCCGATGATCTGCTTGCCGATGTTCAGGGTCTCCTCGTAGCTGATGATGAAGCCGAGTGAGGTGTCCTTGAGCACCACCACGAGCTGACTGATCAGCGCCGGCAGCATGATCCGGAAGGCCTGCGGCAGCAGGATCATCCGGGTGCTCTGCGCCGGGGACAGCCCGATGGCGGAGGCGGCTTCCGCCTGGCCGCCCGGCAGACCTTCCATGCCCGAGCGGAGGATCTCACCGATCACCACGGAGTTGTAGATGGTGAGGCCGATGACCAGGTACCAGAGGTTGTCGAAGTAGATGCCGAACTCGGGAAAGCCGCGGGCCACGAAGAAGATGGTGAGCACGACAGGCAGGCCGCGGAACACCTCGACACAGACCCGGGTGACCACCGAGAGCAGCACGCTCAGCCCGCGCAGCAGGTACGCCAGCGGCGCGGCGAGACCGGTGAACTTGCGACCGGTCAGGCTCTTGAGCTGGATCCGCAGCACCGCCAGCAGGGTGCCGACGACCAGCGAGGCCACGATGGCCATCGCCGCCGCGATCAGGGTGTTCTTGAAGCCGAGGCCGATCCGCTCCCAGACCAGGGAGAAGTTCTCGTTGGAGGGGTCGACCAGCGGACCCCACAGCTCCATCGACAACTGGCCCTTTTCGTCCAGGGGCCGGTAGACCAGAAAGTACGCACCGACGAGCAGGGCCAGCCCGGCGACGATGCTGCTGATCAGCGTGATCCGCCGCTGCCGGGGCCCGGGAACGTCGTAGAGGACGCTGGTCTGCTGACTCATCGGGCCACCGCCTGTCGCTTCTCGATCCGGTCCAGCAGGGTGCCGAGCGGCACGGTCATGATCAGATAGCCGATCGAGATGCCGAGGGCGACCGGCACGAAGGCGTAGCCTTCGGCCGAGGTGAGCTGGTCGGCGGTCTGTGACAGGTCACCGACCACCCCGAAGAAGCCGACCAGCGCCGAGTTCTTGATCATCGCGATGATCACCGAGCCGAGCGGCACGATGGATGCCTTCCACGACTGCGGCAGCACCACGTAGCGCAGGTTCTGCCCGAAGGTCAGGCCCAGCGAGCGGGCCGCCTCCGCCTGGCCTGCGGGCACCGCGTTGACCCCGGACCGAAGCGCCTCGCAGACGAACGCGGCGGTGTACAGCACGAGGGCGATCAGGGCGAATCGGAAGTACGGCAGATCGGTGCCGAGCCGGGTGAACAGCGAGTCGATCACCGGGATGCGGAGGAAGTCCGCGTTGGAACCGAGCGCCGGCAGGCCGAACGCGGCGAAGAACATCACCACGGTCAGCGGCATGTTGCGGAAGACGTTCACGTAGCTGGTGCCGAGCGCGCGCAGCGGCGGCACCGGCGAGATGCGGAGCACCGCCACGACGGCGCCCAGGATGAGGGCGCCGATCGCGGCGAGGAAGCAGATCTGGAGGGTGAGCCAGAAACCACCCGCAAAGACGTCGAACTTGTCGATGAGCACGTTCACGGGTCGGTGTTCCTCCCCACCCTCCAGATCGAAGGATCAGTAGCGGTTGATGGTGGGCGCCGAGCCCAGTTCCGCGCCGAACTTACCGGCGGTGTCGTCCCAGGCCTTCTTCCAGCTGCCGTCGGCGACAGCCTTGTCCAGGGTGTCGTTGATGAAGCTGCGGAAGTCCGCGTCCTCCTTCTTCACGCCGATGCCGTACGGCTCCTTGGTGAAGTTGCTGCCGGCCAGCTTGAAGGAGGCCTCGTCCTTGGCGATGTAGCCGAGCAGGATCACGTTGTCGGTGGTCACGGCGTCGACCTGGCCGCTCTTGAGGGCGTCGCGGCACTTGTCGTAGGTGTCGAAGGGCACCAGCTGGGTGGCGACGTCCTTGACGTACTTCTTGATCTCCTCGAACGGCGTCGAGCCGGTGACCGAGCAGACCTTCTTGGTGCCGTCCTTGAACGAGTCCGGACCGGTGATCGTGGTGTCGTCCTTCTTCACCATGATGTTCTGGCCAGCCTCGTAGTACGGCCCGGCGAAGGCGATGCGCTCCTTGCGCTTGTCGTTGATCGTGTAGGTCGCGGCGACCAGGTCGACGGTGCCGTTGACGATCACGTCCTCGCGGACCTTCGAGGGGGCCTCGACCCACTCGATCTTGTCCTCGGGGATGCCGAGCTCCTTGACGATGATCTTGGCGATCTCGACGTCGAAGCCCTCCGGCTTGCCGGAGAGGCCCTTCAGGCCGAAGCCGGGCTGGTCGAACTTGGTGCCGACCTTGATCTTCTGGGCCTTGTTCAGCTTCTCCATGGTGGTGCCGGCGGTGAACGACTTGCTGCCAGCGCCGGTGCCCTCCCCGCCGTCATCGCCACCACAGGCGGTGAGGCCGAGCGCCAGAGCGGCGACCGCGGCAACTGCCGCAACGCGCGTGATACGCATACTTTTCTCCTTCTTCAACGGAGCCCGCCGGCGTGCGGCACGCTCCACAACGGACGCCTAGTGCGTGAGGATCTTGGAGAGGAAGTCTCGGGCCCGCTCGCTGCGCGGGTTGGCGAAGAATTCCGCTGGTGGGGCGTCCTCGACCAGCTGCCCGTCAGCCATGAAGATGACCCGGTTCGCCGCGTGCCGGGCGAAGCCCATCTCGTGGGTGACCACGACCATCGTCATGCCGTCGCTGGCCAGCGAGGTCATCACGTCGAGCACCTCGCCGACCATCTCCGGGTCCAGCGCCGAGGTCGGCTCGTCGAAGAGCATCGCCTTGGGCTGCATGGCCAGGGCCCGGGCGATCGCCACCCGCTGCTGCTGCCCGCCGGAGAGCTGAGCCGGAAACTTGTCCGCCTGGTTGGCGATGCCGACCCGGTCGAGCAGGGCCAGGCCCCGCTCGCGCGCGGCGGCCGGCTTCTCCTTGCGGACCTTGATCGGGCCGAGGGTGACGTTCTCCAGGATGGTCTTGTGGGCGAAGAGGTTGAAGGACTGGAACACCATGCCCACCTCGCTGCGCAGCTTCGCGAGGGGCTTGCCCTCGGCCGGCAGCGGCTGACCGTCAAAGGTGATGGTGCCCGAGTTGATCGGTTCCAGTCGGTTGATCGTGCGGCACAGCGTCGACTTGCCGGAGCCGGACGGGCCGATCACCACGACCACCTCGCCGCGACCCACCGACAGCGAGACGTCGTCCAGCACGTGCAGCGGCCCGAACCACTTGTTGACCGCGTCCAGCACGATGAGCGGTTCGCCCGTCGTCACGTCGTTCACCGTCCCTGTCGTCTCCCGGAGCGGGGTCGGTTGACCCCCGGTGCGGCCACTGTAGGCGGCGTGATGTGGCAGAACGCAACCCAGCGGGTCACGGAGCGGTAACACCGGTCACGATCGTTCTCGGGCGTCCGATTTTGGTCACCGGCTGGGTGGTGCCGGTGGCGATCGTGGCGCCTTGTCGAGATCATGGGGGGATGACCGAACCCGTACGGTTGACCACGTACGCCCGCGGCGGTGGCTGCGCCTGCAAGATTCCCCCGGGTGAGCTGGAGATCATGGTGGCCGGTCTCGGTCCGGCGACCGGCACCGCCGAGTTGCTGGTCGGGTTGGACCACGGCGACGACGCGGCGGTGGTGCGCCTGGATGAGCGGACCGGCCTCGTCAGCACCGCCGACTTCTTCACCCCGGTGGTCGACGACGCGTACGACTGGGGTCGCATCGCCGGGGCCAACGCGCTCTCCGACGTGTACGCGATGGGCGGCACCCCGCTGGTCGCGCTCAACCTGCTCTGCTGGCCGCGTGACGTGCTTCCGTTGGAGTTGGCCCGTGAGGTGCTGCGCGGCGGCCAGGACGTGGCGCGGGAGGCCGGCTGTCACCTGGCCGGCGGGCACAGCGTGGACGACGACGGCCCAAAGTACGGTCTCGCGGTCACCGGCACGGTCCGGCCGGAGGAGCTGATCACCCTCGACGCCGGGCGGGCCGGGGTGCCGTTGTCGCTGACCAAGCCGCTCGGGGTGGGTGTGCTGAACACCCGGCACAAGGCGACCGGGGAGAGCTTCCCGGAGGCGGTGGCCACGATGGCCGCGCTCAACCGGGACGCGGCCCGCGCGGCGGTCGCCGCCGGTATCCGCTGCGGCACCGACGTGACCGGGTTCGGGCTGCTCGGGCACGCCTCGAAGCTGGCCCGGGCCAGCCGGCTCACGGTGGCCATCGACACCGCCCGGGTGCCCTATCTGGCCGGTGCGCGCGAGGCGCTGCGCGACGGGTTCGTCAGCGGCGGCAGCCGGCGGAACCTGGACTGGGTGACCCCGTGGACCGACTTCGGTGCGGCGGACGAGGCGGAGCGGCTGCTGCTGGCCGACGCGCAGACCTCGGGTGGCCTGCTGGTCGCCGGTGAGGTGCCCGGCGCTCCCGTGGTGGGTGAGCTGCTGCCCCGGGGGGAGCACCTGGTCGTGCTGCGCTGACCGGGGTGCTGTTGCCCGGCGGGGGACACGCGGCGGCGGTGGTACGGATGGCGCACCATACCCGATAAACTGTCACCTTCCCGCTACTCCGAGCAATGCCGCTCAGGGAAATTTTGCCCGGAATGGTCACAGACCGGTAACTTGCCCCCGGCTGGGGTCAAATGCCCCCCACCATCGTGAGTAAGGCCCGATCCGGAGGCCGGTGGGGACGAACGCAGCGAGGAGGCGGAATGACCGAGCTGTGGAACTGGAGAATCGACGGGGCTCAGCCCGTGGAGGTCTACCCGGCGCTGGCCGAGGCGCTTGGCCGGGTGGTGATGCCGTTGGCGGTGGCCGACCCGGCGCGGTTGCCGACGTACGCGGTGGTGTGTGACGTCTGGCAGGCGCCGGGCGAGTTCGCGACGGTGGTGGACTGCTACGGGGTGCCCGAGCAGCTCTCCGAGCACGCGGGCATCGCCGCGCTGGCCCGACTGCTGGGCCGCAACTGCCTGTTGCGCGACGACACGCTCGACGCGGGCCGGCACCTGCTCGTCGCCCCGGACGGCACGGTCCGTCCGGTGCACTTCGACGTGCGGGACACCGACGACGGTGAGGTGCTCAGCAAGATGCGGCTCTGCTCGCTGGGTGACCCGGGATGCCGGGGCTGGTCGCAGTGTCACCGTTCGCGCTGGGCGCCGGACACCGTCGCCCCGGCACTCGCCGCGGCCTGACCCTGCCCAGGGTCAGGCCCGGCCGGGTGCCGTGCCGGTGGGCGGCGATCAGTTGGCGGCGGGGGCCGACCGGTCGGTGACGCCCGCTCCGGCGCCCCGCACCACGAGTTGGTCGAGCAGGGTGCGCGTCGCCCCGGCCACGGCGGCCACCGCGGCGTCGAACGCGGCGGCGTTGTGCGCGGCGGGCGCCCGGAAGCCAGAGATCTTCCGGACGTACTGCAACGCCGCCGCCTCGACATCCGCGTCGGTCACCTGCGGGGTGAACGGTTCACGCAGCGTCTTGATGCTCCGGCACATGTGAGCTCCTCCTTCGTCCACCGTGATCTGCCACTCGCCGTGCCGGCGGTGGTACCGACGGTGACACTGGGTCGATATTTGTCTATCCTGGTCACGGACCAGAGCCGTTCGAGCCACAGCCGCCGCTCGCGCTCCCAGCGCCCCGGGCCCCCGGAGACTCATTGTGGACCATGCCCCCGCCCGCCCCACCCGTCCCGACCTAGACGATCTCACCCGTAGCCTGCACACCCCGCTGGAACGGATCACTGTCGAGCACGCCGATCTGGTTGAGGCGGTGCGCAGGCGCGTCGTCACGACCGGCTCCGTGCCGTCCGGTGTCGTCGCCGTCGCCGCCTTCAACTCGTCCATCTGAGTGATGGTCTGCCGGTGCGGTCCACCCGGAGTGGGCGGATCATGCCGGCGGATCAGCCAGTTCGTGCTGAAGGTGCACAGCCGGTGTGACCTCAGCTGCGACCACTGCTACATCTACCAGCACGCCGACCAGACCTGGCGTGGCCGCCCGGCGCGAATGCCGCCGGCCACGGTCCGCCGAGCCGCGCGGCGCATCGCCGAGCACGCCCGCGAGCACGGGGTGCCGGTCGTGCACGTGGTGCTCCACGGGGGTGAGCCGCTGCTGTTGGGCGCCGCCGGGTTGCGGGAGGTGCTGGCCGAGCTGCGCGCGGCCATCACCCCCTGGGCCCGGCTGGACCTGCGCCTGCAGACCAACGGGGTGCTGCTCGACGAGGAGCTGTGCCGGCTCTTCGTCGAGTACGACGTGCGGGTCGGGGTGTCCTTCGACGGTGACCGTGCCGCCAACGACCGGCACCGGGTCTTCGCCCACGGTGGCAGCAGCCACGACCAGGTCCGGCGGGCACTGGCCCTGCTCCGGCGGCCGGAACACCGCGCC
Organism: Micromonospora sp. C97; assembly: GCF_018070385.1. Classification (NCBI taxonomy): domain Bacteria; kingdom Bacillati; phylum Actinomycetota; class Actinomycetes; order Micromonosporales; family Micromonosporaceae; genus Micromonospora; species Micromonospora sp. C97. The sequence goes on along the minus strand of NZ_JAGPXU010000028.1, from coordinate 75,091 downwards.
AGCTACGCCGGCATCCTCTGCACCGTCGACGTCCGCAACGATCCCGACCGGGTGTACGAGGCGCTGCTGGCCGAGCGCCCGCCCCGTGTCGACCTGCTGCTGCCACACGCCACCTGGGACCACCCCCCGCTTCGCCCCGGGCCCGACCCCACCCCGTACGCGCGGTGGCTGGGGCGGATCCACCGACGGTGGGTGGACGACGGGCGGCCGGTGTCGATCCGCATGTTCGAGGCGCTGCGCCCGGGCGGCGGAGGCACCGAGGCGTTCGGTCTCGCGCCGGCCGACGTGCTGGTCATCGAGACGGACGGCGCCTGGGAGCAGGTCGACTCGCTGAAGACCGCATACCACGGCGCGGCCGGCACCGGGCTCGACGTGTTCGACCACCCGGTGGACGAGGTCGTGCGGCACCCCGGGGTCGCGGTCCGGCAGGACGGCGTGGACGGGCTCTGCGCGACCTGCCGTGCCTGCCCGGTGGTCGACAGGTGCGGCGGCGGCCTGTACGCCCACCGCTGGCGCACCGGCTCCGGCTTCGACAACCCCTCGGTGTACTGCCCCGACCTGCTCGGCCTGATCGACGCGGTGGACGCCTACCCGCCGCCCACCCCGCCCGCGTCGGGCGAATGGTCCGCCACCGCGCCCGTCGACGAGTTGCTCGACGACCTGGCCACCGGGCACGGGTCGACGTCGACGCTCGCGCTGCTCGCCGCCACCCAGCTCTCCATCACCCGGGCGCTGTTGGCGGCCTGCCGGGACCGGTTTGGCAGCACTGCCGCCTGGGACCTGCTCGTCCACCTCGACCAGGCGGCCCCGGACGCCGTCCAGGCGGTCCTGGCACACCCCTTCGTCCGGCCCGCGCTGGTGCACCGCCTCGACCCGGCGGCCCTGCCGGGCCTCGGCGCGGCACTCGACCCACTGCCGGCCCTCGCCGTCGCCGCGGCCCTGCGGGCGGGCGTGCCGGCCACGGTGCGCGTCCCGCTGCGGGCCGGCGCGATCACGGTGCCCACGCTCGGTGACCTGGTGCTACCCGGCCCGGGGGAGAGCGCCGAGGTGACCGTCGGGCCCGGCGAGTTCCGGGCCCGGATCGGGTCGGTCGAGCGGACGGTGTCCCTCGATCCGCTGGCGCCGCCGTCGACCGGTTGGCTGCCGACCCGCGACGTGCCGGTGCCCGGCGGCCGGTTGCTCATCGAGGACGGCGACCCGTACCGCGACTGCTACGGCCAGCCGGTGGAACCCCGCCTGGAGGCTCCGGCCGCGCGGGCGTTGGGCCGTACCCTGACCGACGCCTGGCGGGTCGTGCAGCGGGACGTGCCGGCGCACGCGGCGGCGCTCGACGGCGGCCTGCGTGCCGTCGTTCCGTTGGCCCCCGACCCGGCGCGACCACTGCGCAGCGCGACCGCCCGGCACGCGTTCGGCGCGGTCGCCGTCACCCCGCATCCCGACCCGGAGACGCTGGCGGTGCTGCTCGTGCACGAGTGGCAGCACGCGAAGCTGGGCGCGGTGCTCGACCTGTACGACCTTGTCGAACCCGGCCAGGGCACCCGGATCCGGGTGCCCTGGCGCCCTGACCCGCGACCACCTGAGGGCGTCCTGCAGGGCGTGTACGCCCACCTCGCCGTCACCCAGGTCTGGCGGTCCCGGGCGGACACCGACGATCCGGACGCGTCGGCGCAGGCGGCCCACTTCCGGGCGTGGACCCGGGACGGCGTCGAGGCGCTGCTGGCCAGCCGGTCGCTCACGGCGGCGGGCGAGCGGTTCGTCGGCCAGCTGCGCCACGCGCTGGAGGAGACCCGTGTCGGGTCCGGATGAGCAGCCACCGCCCCGCCTGGGCCGCTCCCGCCTCGCCGACGACCTGCGGGCGCTGGGCGTACGCCCGGGGGTGTGCCTGCTGGTGCACTGTGGCCTGCGGCGGGTGGGCCCGCTGGAGCACGGCCCCGCGACCCTCGCCGGCGCGCTGCGCGACGTCCTCGGCCCGGCCGGGACCCTGCTGGTGCCCACCCAGACCGACGGCAACTCGACCACCTCCCGCGCCCACCTGGCGGCCACCGCCGGCATGGACCGGGCGCAGCGCGAGCGGTACGAGGCGGCGCTGCCGGGCTGGGACCGGCGCAGCACCCCCTCGCAACGGATGGGTGTGCTCGCCGAGTACGTCCGGTGCACCCCCGGAGCGGTGCGCAGCGACCATCCGCAGACCTCGTTCGCCGCGCTCGGTCCCCGGGCCCGGCAGCTCACCGACGGTCATGACCTCACCTGCCACCTGGGGGAACGCTCACCGGTTGGCGGCCTCTACGCGGCGGACGGGCAGATCCTGCTGCTCGGCCTCGGCTACGAGGCGTGCAGTGCCCTGCACCTGGCCGAGTACCGGCTGCCGGTGCCGCCGCCCGAGCGCGACTACCACTGTTTCCGGCTCGTCGACGGGCGGCGGGTCCGCCTCGACTTCCGGGCGCTCGACCTGGACGACCGGGACTTCCCGAAGGTGGGTGCCGCGCTCGACGAGACGCCGTTGGTGCGCCACGGTCGGGTGGGGCGGGCCGACGCCCGTCTGCTGCCGGCGCGGGCCGCTGTCGACTTCGCGACTGCCTGGTTCGCCGCGAACCGGTTGGCGGCGCGGCGTTGACGCGGGGACTACGCTGATGTTCCGGCCGCGTGGGGAGGGCGGAGGGGCAGCGGTGAGCACAGTGGACGCACCCTCCGGAGCGCGCGCCCCGCTCTTCTTCATCAGCTATTCGCGGGCGCCGGTCGGCCGGGCCACCGGCAAACCCGCCGAATACGTCTCCCGTTTCTTCGAAGACCTCTCCGTCCACGTCAGCGAGCTGGTCGGCCCGGTGACCGGAGTGGACGCCGGCTTCCTGGACACCTCCATCGCCGGTGGCGAACGTTGGAGCCCGGAGCTGCTCCAGGCCGCCGGCACCTGCCAGGTCTTCGTTCCGCTGGTGTCCAGCGCGCTGCTCGGCAGCGAGTGGTGCGGCCGGGAGTGGGACGCGTTCTCCCGCCGGCGGATCACCCCGCGACACAGCTCCGCGTCGGTGCACGAGACGGCGATCGTGCCGGTCACCTGGTCGCCGACCAACGGCACGGCACTGCCTCGGGTGCTCCGCGACATCCAGCGCTTCTCCCCGACCGCGATGCCGGATCCCGACATCGCGGTGCACTACCAGCGGGACGGGGTCTATGGCTTGCTGACCATGCAGTGGGAGAACGCGTACCGGGCGGTGGTCTGGCGGCTCGCGCAGCGGATCGTCGCCATCCACCGGTCCTACCTGGTCGAACCCTGGGTGCCGGCGAGCGTGGACGAGCTGTGCAACCGGTTCGCCGAGGAGCCGTCGTGAGCCCGCCGACGGACCGGCGTCGGTCGGGGGCGCGCGGGACGTACTTCTTCCTGAGCTACGCCCACTCGGCGCCCCCGCCGGGCGCCCGGGCCGACGCCGACGTCTGGGTCGGCCAGTTCTTCGCCGATCTGACCGACGAGGTGCGGCGTCAGGCGCGACCGGTCGCCGGGATGCGGATCGGCTTCTTCGACCAGCACATCCCGTTGGGCGCCGACTGGAAGGCCGCGCTCGCCGACGCGCTCGGTGACGCCGAGGTCTTCGTCCCGCTCTACTCACCCGGCTACTTCAGCCGTCCCTGGGCACTGGGGGAGCAGGAGTCCTTCCGGGCCCGGCTGGCCGCCGCCGGCCCGGCCCGGCTCACCGCCGGGCACCTCACCCCGGTGCTGTGGATCCCGTTCCCCCCGTGGGAGGCCCACCCGGAGCTGGACGGCGCCCTCGACCTGGGCCGCGACGTCCCGGAGTACGCCGCCGACGGCCTGCGCGCGTTCTGCATGCTGGCCTCCTACCGGACCCAGTACGAGCTGCTGCTGAGCCGGCTGGCGAGCCGGATCGTGCACACCGCCGAGCGGCGACCGATGGGCCCGTCCCGAGCGCCCGGCCTGGACGAGGTGGTCCGCCCGGCGCCGACCGACCCGGACTTCGTCGTCGCCGTCCTGGCCCCGACCCGGGACCGGCTGCCGACCGATCGCGACCCCGCCGGCTACGCCGCCAGCGGCCGGCTCTGGCGGCCGTACGGGCGCAGCCAGCAGCTGCCCGCCGCCGAGTACGCGGCCAGCACCGCCGAGCGGCTCGGGCTGTCGGCCCGGACGGAGGACTTCGCGCAGGCCTCGGCGCTGCTCGATCGGCGGCCCGCGGTGCTGCTCGTCGACCCGTGGATCGCGGCGGCCCCGGACGCGGCCAAGGTCCTCGCCCGGATGGTGCGCGGCCTGCGCGAGTGGGTCGTTCCGCTGGTGGTCACCGACGACGACGACACGCAGGACGCCACCCACTGGGCCACCGAGGTGACCCAGCTCCTGCAGGACGCCGGTCTGCCCCAGGTGAAGCGCGCGTGCAGCATGCCGGAGTTCGTCGACCTGATGCCGGCGTTGGTCACCGAGGCGCGCCGGCAGTTCCTCAAGCACGGCCCGGTCGTCCCCTTCGAACCACCGCCGGAGCCGGTGCCGCGTCTGCGTGACGGCCTGCCCGCGGCCGGCTCGATCGTGTCGACCGACTCCGCGTCCCCGCCTGATGATCCGGCCCCACCGCGTCCCCACGGAGAAGACCGATGAACAACGATCGCGAAGGCCAGGTCGTCACCTTCTACTCGTTCAAGGGTGGAACGGGCCGGACGATGGCGCTGGCCAACGTCGCCTGGATCCTGGCGGCCAGCGGCCGGCGGGTGCTCGTCGCCGACTGGGACCTCGAGTCGCCGGGTCTGCACCGCTTCTTCCACCCGTTCCTCGACGCCGAGGCGATCCAGGGCACCAGCGGCGTGATCGACATGATCCGCGACTACGAGTGGGAGACCACCCGGGTCAACGACCGGCCGGACCGCTGGATGGAGCAGTACGCCCGGGTGGGGCGGCACGCCTTCTCGCTGCGGTGGACCTTCCCCGACGGTGGTGGCCTCGACTTCCTCTCCGCCGGCCGGCAGAACAGCGACTACGCCGTGTCAGTGAGCGGCCTGGACTGGGACAACTTCTACAACCGGCTGGGCGGGGCGCAGTTCTTCGAGGCGCTGCGGGCGGACATGAAACGCCAGTACGACTTCACCCTGATCGACAGTCGGACGGGGTTGAGCGACGTCGCCGACATCTGCACCCTGCACCTGCCGGACACCCTTGTCGACTGCTTCACCCTCAGCGACCAGGGCATCGACGGCGCGGCCCGGGTGGCGCACTCGGTCCGGGACCGGTACCGGCGGCGCGACATCCGGGTGCTGCCGGTGCCGATGCGGGTCGACCAGGCGGAGAAGGAGCGGGCCGAGGCGGGTCGCCTGCTGGCCATGCGCCGCTTCGCCGGCCTGCCGGCGGGCATGACCGAGGCGGAACGGCGGCGCTACTGGGCCGCGGTGGAGGTCCCGTACCGACCGTTCTACGCGTACGAGGAGACCCTCGCCACGTTCGGCGATCCGCCGGGCTCACCGACGTCGCTGCTGGCCGCGTTCGAGACGTTGACGGGGATCCTCACCGACGGGGCGGTGACCGCGCTGCCGGTGATGGACGAGTCGGTGCGGGAGCGGGGCAAGGCCCGGTTCCGCCGCCGCACCGAGGCGATCGACGACCAGATCGTGCTCCGGTACGCGCCGGAGGACGCCATCTGGGCCGAGTGGCTGGAGCGGGTGCTCAGCTCGGCGGGGCTGCGGGTGGTGGAGCCCACCGCCGCCGTCGGGTCCGCCGGTACGCCGGCCCCGCGCACGCTGACGGTGGTCTCGCCGGCCTACGTGGCGACGCCGTCGGGCGGTCTGCCCGACCGCGACACGAGCACCGGCTCCACGGCCCTGGCCGTCTACGTCGCTGACCTGCGCCCGCTGGCGGAGTTCCCGTCGCAGAGCTCCACCAACCTGGTCAACGTGAGCGCCGCGACCGCCGTGGAGCGGGTGTTGCGGCTGGTCGGCCGGCCGGTGCCGTCGTCGGCGGACGGGCCGGCCGGTGGGGCGACCCGTTTCCCCGGCACCGAGCCGTTGATCTTCAACGCGCCCAACCGGAACGCCCGGTTCACCGGCCGGGAGGACGACCTGGCGCGGCTGCGCGCGCAGTTGCAGAGCGGGGGCAGCGCGGTGGTGCTGCCGGTCGCCCTGCAGGGCATGGGCGGCGTCGGAAAGACGCAGGTGGCCCTGGAGTACGTGCACCGGTTCAAGGCCGCGTACGACGTGGTGTGGTGGATCGTGGCGGACCCGCCGCAGTTCGTCGACAGCGCTCTCGCCGACCTCGCCGGTCGCCTCGGCATCCTCGTCGGCCCCACCCTGCCCGACACGGTCCGGTCGGTGCTGCAGGTGCTCGGCCGTGGTGAGCCGTACGAGCGGTGGCTCGTCGTGCTGGACAACGCCGAGGAGCTCGACCAGATCGAGCCCTTCCTGCCGCAGGGCCCCGGGCACGTCCTGCTGACCTCCCGCAACCGCGCCTGGGGTGACCGGGCGAACCCGATCCAGGTGGACGTCTTCGACCGCACCGAGAGCGTGGCGCACCTCGCCCAGCGGGTGCCCACGATCAGCGCCGAGGAGGCCGACCGGGTGGCCGAGGCGCTCGGTGACCTGCCGATCGCGGTGGCCGCGGCGGGCGCCTGGCTGGCCGACACCGGCACGTCGGTCGGTGACTACCTGCGGCAGATCGAGCGGCACGGCCCCAGCGCCCTCTCCGTGGAGGCAACCTGGGACCTGTCACTGAACCGGCTGCTCGAACAGGCGCCCGCCGCGTACCGGCTGTTGCAGCTCTGTTCGGTGCTGGCCCCGGAGATCGCCCTCGAACTCATCTACAGCGACGAGATGGCGGCGGCCCTGGTCCCGTTCGACCCGTCGGTGTCGGAGCGGCTCGTGCGCGGCGCCCTGGTCCAGCAGATCAACCGCCTGGCGCTGCTCAAACTCGACGTCCAGGGCGGTCGCGTCCAGGTGCACCGGCTGTTGCAGGCGGTGGTCCGCGACCGGATGACCGAGGACGAGATCACCGCCGCCCGACACCAGGTGCACCTGGTGCTGGCCGCGTCCCGGCCCCGGGGCGACGTGGACGACCCGACCACCTGGGCCCGGTTGCGCATGCTCTGGCCGCACCTGGAGGTCTCCGAGGCGTTGACCTGCCCCGACGAGTCGGTGTGCCAACTGCTGATCGACCGGGTCCGTTACCTGTGGCAGCGCGGCGGCCTGAACCAGGCCGACGGGTTCAGCCAGGAGGTGGACGACACCTGGAGCGCCCGGCTCGGCGACACGCGCGACGAGGTCGAGGCGTCGGCGCTGCACCGACAGTTGCTGCACCTGCGGTTCAACCGGGCGAACATCCTGCGCAGCCTGGGCCGGTTCAACGAGGCCCGGGACCTGGACGAGGCGGTACTGGCCGAGCAGCGTCGGCTGCTGGGCCCGCTGCACCCGCACAGCCTGATGACGGCCGGCAGCCTCGGTGGTGACCTGCGGGCGCTCGGCCGCTACGCCGAGGCCCTGGAACGGGACCGGTCCACCTACGCGTCGTGGTTGCAGGTGTTCGGCGAGGACCATCCCCGGACGTTGAGCGCGGCCAACAACCTCGCCGTCTCGTACCGGCTGGTCGGTGACTACCGGTCGGCCCGCCGGTGGGACGACGAGGTGCACCAGCGGCGGCGGCTGGTGCTCGGCCCCACCCATCCGTACACCCTCGTCTCCGCCCTGCGGTTGGGCAGTGACCTGCGGGAAGCCGGCGAGTACGAAAGGTCGGCCACGCTGCTGCGCACGGTGTACGACACGTACTGCGAGGTGCTCGGCCCGGATGACGGCCAGAGTCTCGCCGCCCAGGTCAACCTGGCGGTGTCGATGCGCAGCTCCGGTCGGGGCAGCGAGGCGGCACCGATGTTCGAGACGGCCTACCGCGAACTCGACGAACGCTTCGGTCCGGACAATCCGGACACGGTGGCGTGCCGGTCGAGTCGCGCGGCGAACCTGTTGGCGGTGGGTGACGCGGCTCGGGCGCTGGCCGAGATGAACGCCGTGCGCGTGGCGTTCGAGGAGCAGCTCCGGCTCGGCCCGGAGCACCCGCACGTGCTGGCGACGGTGAGCAACATCTCCGCGGCGGAGCGTGCGCTGGGTCGCAGGTCGGACGCGCTCGCCTCGGCGGCCCGGGCGGTCGGCGAGTTGCGCAAGGTGCTCGGCCCGGACCATCCGCACACCCTCGCGGCGGAGGTCAACCAGGCGGTGTGCCTCGCCGAGGAGGGTGACTGGGAGTCGGCGCGGGACCGGTTGCGGGAGGCCGCCGGCCGGCTGGCCACGGTGATCGGTGCGGACCACCCGGACACGCTGCGCTGCCTCGGCGATCTCGCCCTGGTGGCGCGGCGGGCCGGGGACGGCCCGGCCACCGAGGACGTCGGCGTGGTGGCGGACCGGCTGGCCGAGGTGATCGGTGTGGAGCACCCCACCGTGCGGACCCTGCGCGAACGGCGGTTCGTGGTCCGGGTGATCGACCCGCACACCATCTGATCGGGTCGTTCGGCGGGCGGGTCCGATGTCCGGGCCCGCCCGGCCGGGCGTTCAGAGGTGCGGGCTGGTCGCGAGGTCCGGCGTGGCCAGCCAGGCCAGGGTCTGCGGGAGGATTTCCACGGCCCCGAAGTGCGCGGCGCCGGGCTGCACCTGCACCTCGGCGCGTGGGATCCGCGAGGCGAGCCAGTGGGAGTGCTCCACCGGGGAGAAGCGGTCCTGCTCGCCGTGCCAGAGACGGACCTCCGCACGGATGGCGCCCAGGTCGAACCCCCAGCCGCGCCGGATCGCCAGGACGTCGTCGATCCATCCCTCCGGGCCGTGGCGCAGCGCCTCGGAGTACATGTCGGTCAGCAGTCGGCGGATCGCCACGTCGTCGACGACCCGGATGTCCTCGTCGGGCAGTTGGGGGCGGAGGAAGTCCAGTAGCGTCATCGGGTCCCGGCGGGCCTCGTCCGCGCGAACCTTCAGGTTGAGCGTCAGCTCGGCCAGGTCCTCGTCGGCCTGCCCGTAGTCCTCGATGTTCGATTCCGCCATGCCCGCGTACCAGTCGAGGTCGGGTGCGCCGGCCGGGGCGAGCCCCACCAGCACGGCGGCCCTGGTGACCCGGTCCGGCAGCAGCGCGGCGCAGGCCAGGGCGTGTGGTCCGCCACCGGATCGGCCCACCACGGCGAACCGGTCGATGCCGAGGTCGTCGGCGATCGCCGCCACGTCGGCGGCGGCGTCGGCCACCCGTCGACCCTCGTGCCGGTCGGAGTCGCCGTACCCGGGGCGGTCGTAGCAGACGAGGTGCACGCCGAGGCGGTAGACGACGATGCCGCGGGGTCGGGGGCCGCTGCGGCTGCCGGGGGTGCCGTGCAGCAGGAAGACCGCCGGCCCGTCCGGTGCGCCCGAGGTCTCCACCGCGAGGTGCCGGCCGTCCGGGGTCGTGACGGTGCGCTGTGTCGCCTCTTGTCGCGTCACGGTTGGCCTCCCGCGGGTCGTCATGTGCTCCCCCGTGAACGGAGCCGCGCATCGTCGGCGCCGAGTGCAAAGCCCCCGAAATCGCCCAGAACACATCCTTGTTGTGCAGCGTACTGCCCGTCGTGGATGCCCGCTATGGGCCGGCGGGTCAATGCCGGTGGGTTGGGGCACCCGAAGGGGCCGCTACCCTGGTAGCCCGAGGGGAAGGGGCACCAAGAGGGTGGCTAGGACCTACAACGTCGTGACGTACGGCTGCCAGATGAACGTGCACGATTCCGAACGGATCTCCGGCCTGCTGGAACAGGCCGGTTACGTGCGCGCCGTGCCGACCGACGACACCCCGGACATCGTCGTCTTCAACACCTGCGCCGTCCGGGAGAACGCGGACAACCGGCTCTACGGCAACCTCGGTCGGCTCCGCCCGGTGAAGGACAAGCACCCCGGGATGCAGATCGCTGTCGGCGGCTGCCTGGCCCAGAAGGACCGCGGCGACATCGTCCGCAAGGCGCCCTGGGTGGACGTGGTCTTCGGCACCCACAACATCGGCGCGCTGCCGGTGCTGCTGGAGCGGGCCCGGCACAACGCCGCCGCCGAGGTGGAGATCCTCGAGTCCCTCGACGTCTTCCCGTCCACGCTGCCCACCCGCCGCGAGTCCACCTACGCCGGCTGGGTGTCGATCTCGGTGGGCTGCAACAACACCTGCACGTTCTGCATCGTGCCCGCGCTGCGCGGCAAGGAGAAGGACCGGCGCCCCGGCGACATTCTCTCGGAGGTGCGCGCCCTGGTCGACGAGGGCGTGCTGGAGGTGACCCTGCTCGGGCAGAACGTCAACTCCTACGGTGTCGAGTTCGGCGACCGGTACGCGTTCGGCAAACTGCTGCGGGCCTGCGGCGACATCGACGGCCTGGAGCGGGTCCGGTTCACGAGCCCGCACCCGAAGGACTTCACCGACGACGTGATCGCCGCGATGGCCGAGACGCCGAACGTCTGCCACTCGCTGCACATGCCGTTGCAGTCCGGCTCCGACGACGTGCTCAAGGCGATGCGTCGGTCCTACCGCTCCGAGCGCTACCTGGGGATCATCGAGAAGGTCCGGGCGGCGATGCCGGACGCGGCGATCACCACCGACATCATCGTCGGCTTCCCCGGTGAGACCGAGGCCGACTTCCAGCGCACCCTGGACGTGGTCCGCGAGGCACGGTTCTCCTCGGCCTTCACCTTCCAGTACTCGAAGCGGCCCGGCACCCCCGCCGCGACAATGGACGACCAGCTGCCCAAGCAGGTCGTGCAGGAGCGCTACGAGCGGCTGGTCGCCTGCGTCGAGGAGATCACCTGGGCGGAGAACAAGCGCCTCGTCGGGGAGACCGTCGAGGTGCTGGTGGCCGTCGGCGAGGGCCGCAAGGACGAGCGGACCGGCCGGATGTCCGGTCGGGCCCGCGACGGTCGGCTCGTGCACTTCGCCACCGGGACGCCCGGCGGGGAGTCCCTCGCCGGTCAGATCCGGCCGGGCGACATCGTGCACACCACGATCACGTACGCCGCGCCGCATCACCTGAACGCCGACGGCGCGCCGGTGGCGCACCGGCGTACCCGGGCCGGCGACGCGGCCGAGGCGGGTCGCTCCCCGCGTACCCCCGGCGTGCTGCTCGGTCTGCCGACGATCGGCGCACCGCCGGTCGCGCCTGCCCCCGCCGCCGGCTGCGCCACCCACTGACCGCACGGAAGGGCCCCTCGCCGAGGGGCCCTTCCCCGGTCAGACGGTGATCTTGCCGGCGCCGGCGCCCGCCGTCACGATGGACTTGACGTTGCTCGCGGTGTCCAGCTGGTACGAGTACGGGATGCTGGCCACGCTGCCGCCGGCCTGGCCGGTGGGCGAGTTGACGAAGTGGTTGTTGCGGGCGACCAGGCTGCCGGGCCCCGAGTCGCCCTCACCGAGGTGGTACGGGTCGTCGACGTTCTCGAAGTAGTTGCCCTCGACGAGCACGCCGGCGTTCTCGGTGGAGGCCACGCCGTAGCCGCCGTTGGCCCGGTAGTAGTTGTTGTACACGTGCACCGGGTTGCCGAAGCGCACCCGGGGGTTGCGCTGGTTGCTGCCGTCGAACCAGTTGTGGTGGTAGCTGACCCGCAGGTGACCGACGTCCTGGCCGGCGTTGTCGTCGCTGTGGCCGAGCAGCATGGTCTTGTCGTGGCTGAAGACCCGGTTCCACGAGACGGTGACGAAGTCCGAGCCGCGCTTGATGTCGACGGCGCCGTCGTAGCCGTTGCTGAAGCTGTTGTGGTCGATCCAGATGTTGGTGGCCGACTCCTGCACGTTGATCGCGTCGTCGTTCCAGTTGCGGAAGGTCAGGTTGCGGATGATCACGTTGCGGTCACCGCTGATGTTGAACCCGCAGCCGACGATCGTCGCCCCGTAGTTGCCGAGGATGGTCTTGTTGGACCGGACCCGCAGCATGCCGGAGCAGGTGATGGTCCCGGTCACCCGGATCACCGCGGCGCCGGTGGCGTTCAGCGCGCTGGTCAGGCCCGACGCGTTGCTGACGGTGGTGGTGCCGGCGTTGCCGCCGCCGGTGGTGCCGCCGTTCTGGGTGGCCCAGCCGACCAGTGCCGACGGCTGCTGGCCGGGCGGGGGAGTGCTCGATGGTGGCGGGGTGCTCGGCGGTGGGGTGCTGGGCGGCGGCGTGGTCGGTGTGGTGCTGCCGGTGCAGGCGACGTTGTTCACTGTGAAGCTGCTCGGCGCGGGGTTGCTGGAGTTGTTCCAGCTGGCGTTGAAGCCGAACGTGGCGCTGCCGTTGGTCGCCAGGTTGCCGTTGTAGTCGACGTTGGTCGCGGAGACCTGGCTGCCGCTCTGCGTGGCGGTGGCGCCCCACGCCTGGCTGACCTGCTGACCGGCCCCGTACGACCAGCGCAGCGTCCACCCGGAGATCGGGTCGCCGAGGTTGGTGACAGTGACGTTTCCGGTGAATCCGCCCGGCCACTGGCTGGCGACCGAGTACGCCACCTGGCAGCCGGCGGCCGCCTGGGCGGACACGGAGGTCAGCAGCCCGGCGGTGACGAGGGCGGCGGTCGCTGCGGCCGTGGTGGCGATCAGCGTTGTTCGACGGCGTGCTGTGCGCATGCTGCTTCCTTTCGGTGAGGCGGACGGAGGTGTCGCGACGCCCATGCCCGTGGGCGGCGAGTCTCGGCCGGGACCAGTGGTCCTCGGGCCCGCCAGTGCAGGTTCGTGAAGGAAAGCGGCTCCCGCGCTCGCGCCCACCGACGAAGAGGCAAGCGCTTTCCCGATAAAAGCATAGGCGAACCTCGATGTAAATGGCCGGGACGGCCGATGCGGTGCGCACCGGCCGTCCCGGGTGGTTCAGCAGCTGGTGCCGTTGAGTTTCACGGTGCCCGGCGCGCTGGCCGTGCCGTTGGCGGTGAAGCCCACGGTGACCGACCCGCCCGCCGGCAGCGACGGGGCGTGACTCGGGGCGGCGGCGGTGACCGTCGTGCCGGACTGCGTGACTGTGGCGTTCCAGCCACTGCCCAACGTCACCCCGGACGGCCAACTCCAGGTGACCGACCAGGGGTTCACCGCGCCCGAGCCGGTGTTCTTCACCGTCAACTCACCCTGGAAGCCGCCCTGCCAGGCGTTCACCTGCCGGTACGTGGCCGTGCAGGCGCCGGTCGGCGGGTCCGTCGGCCCACCCGTCGGGCCACCGGTCGGCCCACCCGTCGGCCCGCCCGTGCCACCCGACGGCGCGATCAGGTACGGCTGCAGAATCGCCTGCTTGGCGGTGTTGATATTGGTCCAGTCGTCCAACGCGATGCCGCCGGTGTCACCCGAGTTGGGGTTCCACGACCAGTAGGTGAAGGACATCCCGGTCACCCCGGTCCCGGTGTACGCCATCAACTTCTCCAGCCACACCTTGTCCTTCGGGTCGACAAGGGTGCTGCCGAACTCGCCCATCATGATCGGCGCGATGTTCTGCTTGTAGAGGTAACCGAAGTACTTGTCCCAGATGGCCGGCATGTTCGCCGGGTAGTCCGGGGCGTCGAACCAGGTCTGCCGGTACACCGAGGTCGCGTACTCGTGCGGCGAGTAGACCAGCCGGTTCGCCACGTTCAGCCGTACCGGGAACTGCCCCGCCTTCGACAGGTTGCCGCCCCACCAGCCGCAGTCCTCGTCATTGCTCGGGTCGTTGTCCCAGACGTTGGAGAGGCCACCGCTGGGGCAGCTCACCCCCTCGACGAAGATCAACCAGTTGGGCTGGACGCCGAGGATGGCGTTTCCGGCCCGCTCGGCGGCGAGCCGCCAGTCCCGGGTGGTGTCACCGCAGCCCCAGCACGCGCCGGTGGCCGCCGGGTTGGTGCCCTCCGCGTGCGGCTCGTTGTGCAGGTCGGCGCCGATCACCGTCGGGTTGCCCGCGTACCGCTGGGCGAGCATCTTCCAGTCGTTGATCCAGGTCGCCTCGGAGACCGTCGAGGTGTACCAGAGCGGCGACTGCCCGGCCGCCGTCGGCCGGTGCCGGTCCAGGATGATCCGCATGCCCTTGCTGCCGGCGTAGTCGATCACCTTGTCCAGGATCTGCAACGGCGACAGCCCGATCAGGTCCGGGTTGACGAAGTCGTTGATCCCACTGGCCGTCGCGCCCGCCTTCAGCGCGTCGTTCGAGTACGGCACCCGCAGCGTGTTGTAACCCAGCCGGGCCATCGTGTCGAGCTGCCCCTTCCACGGGTTGTTCGACCACAACCCGTGGAAGGTCTTGTTGTCGGTCTCCATGCCGAACCAGTTGATGCCGGTCAACCGGACCGTGGCACCGGTGCTGTCCACGATCTGGTTGCCGCTGGTGTGCAGATAACCGGTACCGGTGCCAGCGGCAACGGCCGGACTGGTGCTGGCGGCGGCGATGAACACGCCGGCCGCGACGGTGACGAGCGCGGTGAGCGCGCCGCCGAGAGCTTTGGGACGGAACATTCGAGCTCCACTTCGGAGGTCCGGCGCCGTCCAGTGACGACGCCGGCGGGCGGCCGTGCGCACGTCACGGTCCCTCAGGGGTACGCGGACAGTGCGCGACGGCCCATGTCACGCGGACGTGTCACTCGCGCAGGCTCACCGGCGACCCTCGACGGCGGTTGCTCCGCCTTCGTCGCCCTCGTGCCGGTGGCCCTACCTGACTCCGTCGCTCATTCTGATCAGCCCAGGTCAATGCGTCAACCTGCGCCCCCGCCCACCCCGCCCTGCCCCGCCCCGCCCCCGCCGTCCCGGCGCCGCCCACCCGTCTCCGCGGTCCCGCCTTCCGGCAAGATCCGCGCAACATCAGGGATGTTGCTGTCTGTCGGTCGCCGGAGGCAGCAACATCCCTGAACTTGCGCGGATCTTGGCCCCCGGCGGCGCGGTCGGGTGTGGGTTGGACACGCGAGAGCCCCCGGTCCCACGAGGGGCCGGGGGCTCCGGACTCGTCAGCTCAGCCGGCCTGCTCGGCGAGTTGCAGGAACTGCCGCTTGGAGACGAGGGCCTGCTCAGCCTCCTTGATCCGGCGTGCGTCCCCGGCGCTCTGCGCCCGGGCCAGCCGGTCCTCGGCCTCCGCCACCTGCGCCCGCATCTGGGCGAGCAGCGGGTTGTCCTCCTTGGTGGTGCGACGCCACGCCGAGTCCATCACGTCACGGACCTTGTCGTCGATGGCGCGCAGACGCCGCTCCAGCCCGGCGGCCGCCTCGCGGGGCACCCGACCGGCCTCGTGCCACTGGGCCTGGATCTCCCGCAGCTTGGCCTGGGCGCCCTTCGGGTCGGCGTCGATGTCCAACGCCTCGGCCTCGGCGAGCAGGGCCTGCTTGCGCTCCAGGTTGCCGCGCTGCTCGTTGTCGCGGGCAGAGAAGACCTCGCTGCGCCGGCTGAAGAAGGCGTCCTGGGCACCCCGGAACCGTTCCCAGAGCTTCTGCTCGGCCTCCTTGGAGGCGCGCGGAGCGGCCTTCCACTGGGTCATCAGGTCCTTGAGCTGGTTTGCCGTGGCGGCCCAGTCGGTGGAGTCCTGAAGCTTCTCCGCTTCGGCGACCAGCTCCTCCTTGACGGTCTGCGCCTGCTTGCGCTGCGAGTCCAGGGAGGCGAAGTGGGCGCCACGGCGGCGGGTGAAGCCGTCCCGGGCGGCGGCGAACCGCTTCCACAGCTCACCGTCGGCCTTCTTGTCGACCCCACGGATGGTCTTCCACTCGTCGAGGATCTCCTTGAGCCGGTCCCCGGCGGTCTTCCACCCGGTGGACTCGGCGGCCAGCTTCTCGGCCTCCTCGACCAGGGCGGTCTTGCGGGCCAGGGCCTCGACGCGCGCGGCGTCCCGGGCGGCGCGCGCCTCGCCGGCCTTCTCCTCGGCGAACGTCGCCAGCTTGTCCAGGCGTGCGGCGAGCGCGTCGATGTCGCCGACCACGTTGGCCTCGGGCAGCGTGGCGCGGATCCGCCGGATCGTGCTCAACGAGTGCCCGGCATCAGCCGCACCCGACTTGAGCCGTGCCTCGGTCAGGTCCACCTCGGTGACCAGATCGGCGAAGCGGCGCGCGAAGTGTGCCAGACCTTCCTCCGGCGCACCCGCCTGCCAGGATCCGACCACCCGCTCGCCCTCGGTGGTCTTGACGTACACGGTGCCGTCCGCGTCCACCCGTCCGAAGGCAGTCCAGTCGCTCATGTGCCCATCCTCGTTCTCCCGGCGTCGAGGGAACGAACCCCCGTCGCCGCCACGGCGCAGCCAAGTTACTTCCGGCATTGTCACAGGTCTCACCCGGTCCGCGTCGAGCGCCTATCGCCGACCGTGACCATACGGTGTCCTAGGGGCCGAATGACCGGATCGGCGCGGAGACGCACCGGGGATTCCCGCTACGGTGACAGGGTGCCACTGGTCGCCGCCGCCGTCTGCCCGCATCCGCCCCTGCTCGTGCCCGAGGTGGCCGGGTCAGCGGCCCCCGAGCTGGACGATCTGCGGGCGGCCTGTGACACCGCCGTACGCCGGCTGTTGGCCACCGACCCGGACATCGTGGTGCTGCTGGGCACCGGCCCGGTGACCGGCCCGATCCGCACCCCGGCGACCGGGTCCCTCCAGCCCTGGGGCGTCGACCTGGACGTGCCGCTGGTGCCCGGCCAGCCCGACCGGGGCGCGGTGCTGCCGTTGAGCCTGACCATCGGCGCGTGGCTGCTGAGTCGCCACAACCCTCGGGTCCCGGTGACCGCCGTGCAGGTGGCCACCGACGCCGGCCCGGCCGAGCTGGCCGCGCTCGCCGAGCAGGTCGACACCGCGGGTGACCGGGTGGCGGCGCTGGTGCTGGGGGACGGGTCGGCCTGCCGGGGAGAGAAGGCACCCGGGTACGACGACGCGCGTGCCCTCCCGTACGACCAGGGGGTTGCCGCGGCGCTGGCCGCCGCGGACCTGGACGCCCTGCTCGACCTCGACCCGGTGGTGTCGGCGGAGCTGAAGGCCGCCGGTCGCGCCCCCTGGCAGGTGCTGGCCGGCGCGGCCCGCGCGGCCGGCTCACCGTGGCGCGGCGAGTTGCTGCACGACTCCGTCCCCTACGGTGTGGCCTACTTCGTGGCGTCCTGGGAGCGGGCGTGACCAGCGGCACGGTCGTCGCGGTGGTCGGCCCGACGGCGGCCGGCAAGTCGGCGCTGAGCATCGCGTTGGCGCACGCCCTGGACGGGGAGGTGGTCAACGCCGACTCGATGCAGCTCTACCGGGGCATGGACATCGGCACCGCCAAGCTGACAGTCGCCGAGCGGGACGGTGTGCCGCATCACCTGCTGGACATCTGGGAGGTCACCGAGCCGGCGAGCGTCGCGGAGTACCAGCGGCTGGCGCGCGCGGCGGTGGACGACATCCTGTCCCGGGGGCGGGTGCCGCTGCTCGTCGGTGGCTCCGGGCTGTACGTGCGGGCGGTGCTGGAGCGCTTCGAGTTCCCGGGCACCGACGCGGCGTTGCGGGAGCGGCTGGAACGGGAGTTGGCAGAGGTCGGCCCGGCCCCGCTGTACGCGCGGCTGCGCGCCGCCGACCCGGCCGCCGCCGAGAGCATCCTGCCGGGTAACGGGCGTCGGATCGTGCGGGCCCTGGAGGTGATCGAGTTGACCGGCGCGCCGTTCGCCGCGTCGTTGCCGCAGCCCACGCCGTACTACCCGTCGGTGCAGCTCGGCGTCGACCTGGACACCGGGCTGCTCGACGAGCGGATCGCGCTGCGGGTGGACCGGATGTGGGCCGACGGCCTGGTGTCCGAGACCCGTGAGCTGGTCAGGCACGGGCTGCCCGAGGGTCGCACGGCGAGTCGGGCGCTCGGCTACCAGCAGGTGCTGCGCATGCTGGCCGGCGAGTTGACCGAGGCGCAGGCGCACGACGAGACGGTCCGGGCCACCCGGCGCTTCGTCCGCCGGCAGCGGTCCTGGTTCCGGCGCGACCCGCGGATCCACTGGCTGGACTCGACGACCCCGGACCTGATCGGGGCCGCCCTGCGCCTGGTGCCGGCCGTTGCGCGATGATGGGGGAGTGGAGTTCACCAAGGGCCACGGCACCGGCAACGACTTCGTCCTCCTCCCCGACCCGGACGGTCAGCTCGACCTGACCCCGGAGCTGGTCGCGGCGCTCTGCGACCGGCGGCGGGGCATCGGCGCGGACGGCGTACTACGGGTGGTCCGCGCGGCCAAGCATCCGGACGGCGCAGGTCAGGCCGGCGAAGCCGAGTGGTTCATGGACTACTGGAACGCCGACGGCTCGTTCGCCGAGATGTGCGGCAACGGCGCCCGGGTCTTCGTGCGCTACCTGCTCGACACCGGGCTGGCCACGCCCGCCGGCGCGGCGCTGCCGGTGGCCACCCGGGCCGGCGTCGTGCGCGCGCTCGTCGAGGGTGACGCCGTCTCCGTCGAGATGCGCCGACCCCGGGTGTACGACGAGTCGGCCGCCACCCTCGGCGGGCTGACCCTGACCGGCGCGGTGGTGGACGTCGGCAACCCGCACCTGGTCTGCGTCCTGCCGGCCGGCGTGGAGCTGTCGGCGCTGGACCTCACCAGGGCCCCCGGGTACGACCCGGCGGTCTTCCCGAGCGGGGTGAACGTGGAGTTCATCGTGGCGGGCGACCCGGTCGACGGCACCGACGGGCACACGCTGATGCGGGTGTACGAGCGCGGCAGCGCCGAGACCCTGTCCTGCGGCACGGGTGCCTGCGCGGTGGGCGCGGTGGCCCTGCGCGACCTCGGCCGGGACACCGGAGTGGTAGCTGTCGACGTGCCCGGCGGCCGCCTCACGGTGACCGTCACCGAGAACTCGTGCTGGCTCTCCGGCCCGGCCGTGCTGGTAGCCACCGGCGACATCAACCCCACCGCCCTGCACCCCTGACGCCAGCACGCCTCACCTGACGCCGGCCCTGCCCCACCGTTGTTGATCAAGAGGTTTGCGTCGGATTTCGCGTCGTTCCTGACGCAAATCTCTTGATCAACAACGTGGGTGGGGGTGGGTGCGGGGTTAGGGGGTGGCGCTGGCGTTGGCGGCGATCTCGGGGAGGTCGGCGGGGCCGGGGTCGGCGGCGGGGAGTGGGCTGGGGTTGTGCGCGGCGGCGCGGACGGCGGCGGCGACCGCCGGGGCGACCCTGGAGTCGAAGACGCTCGGCACGATCACCGTCGGGTTGATCTTGTCTTCGCCGACCACGTCCGCGATGGCCTGGGCCGCCGCGATGGCCATCTCCTCGGTGAACTCCTCGGCGTGCGCGTCCAGCATGCCGCGGAACACCCCGGGGAACGCGAGCACGTTGTTGATCTGGTTCGGCTGGTCCGAGCGGCCGGTGGCGACCACTGCGGCGTGCTTGCGCGCCTCCCGGGGGTCGACCTCCGGGTCCGGGTTCGCGAGGGCGAAGACGATCGAGTCCTTCGCCATCTGGGCGATGTCGTCGCCGGTGAGCAGGTTCGGCGCGCTGACCCCGATGAACACGTCGGCACCCCGGATCGCGCCGGGCAGGTCGCCGGAGTAGTTCTCCTTGTTGGTGTTCTCCGCCAGCCACTGC
Organism: Micromonospora sp. C97; assembly: GCF_018070385.1. Taxonomy (NCBI): domain Bacteria; kingdom Bacillati; phylum Actinomycetota; class Actinomycetes; order Micromonosporales; family Micromonosporaceae; genus Micromonospora; species Micromonospora sp. C97. The sequence continues at coordinate 55,678 of NZ_JAGPXU010000028.1, read as the reverse complement.
CACGCCGAGTTGAGCCCGGTCAGCCCACGGTGCAGGGCGCCCTCCCGGTCGTACGCGATGATGTCGCCGACGCCCTGGCGCAGCAGCAGCTTCATGATCGCGGTGCCGGCCGCGCCGGCCCCGGAGACGACCACCCGGACGTCCTGGAGCTGCTTGCCCACCACCCGCAGCGCGTTGGTGAGCGCGGCCAGCACGCAGATCGCGGTGCCGTGCTGGTCGTCGTGGAAGACCGGGATGTCCAGCGCCTCGCGCAGCCGGGCCTCGATCTCGAAGCAGCGCGGCGCGGCGATGTCCTCCAGGTTGATACCGCCGTACGCCGGCGCGATCGCCTTGACGATCTGCACGATCTCGTCGGTGTCCTGGGTGTCCAGCACCACCGGCCAGGCGTCCACCCCGCCGAAGCGCTTGAACAGCGCCGCCTTGCCCTCCATCACCGGCAGCGACGCGGCCGGGCCGAGGTTGCCCAGGCCGAGCACCGCCGAGCCGTCGCTGACCACCGCGACGGTGTTGCGCTTGATGGTCAGTCGCCGGGCGTCGGCCGGGTTCTCGGCGATCGCCATGCAGACCCGGGCCACCCCCGGCGTGTACGCGCGGGACAGCTCGTCGCGGTTGCGCAGCGCGACCTTCGAGGTCACCTCGATCTTGCCGCCCAGGTGCAGCAGGAACGTCCGGTCCGACACCTTGCGCACGTCCACGCCGTCCAGCGCGGTCAGCGCGTCGACCACCTGGTCGGCGTGACCGGCGTCGGCGGTGTCGCAGGTCAGGTCGACGATCACGTTGGTCGGGTCCGAGTCCACCACGTCCAGCGCCGTGACGATCGCCCCGGCCTCGCCGACGGAGGTGGTGAGCCGGCCGATCGAGGACGCGTCCGCGGTCACGGCGATCCGGATGGTGATCGAAAATCCGGCGCTGGGCAGTCGGGTGATGGCCACGGGATCCCTCCGTAACGGCTGTGCGGCCGATCGGCCGCCGCCCGCATTTCTACCGGGTTGTCGGTGCCGACCAGCATTCGCCCCCACTTTTGGCGACCTTCACCATGGGCATATAGCAGGTGCGTTCGGCGTTGTGTCATGTCAGGATTACGTTCTACTTATCAAAACGGACAGGAGAACCGCTTGCGAGACCAGGAGAGCTTTGTCCCCGTCGAGGACGAGCTCGACGACGTCACCACCGGCGAGATGGAGCTGTCGGAGCGGCAGTCCCTCCGACGCGTCCCGGGCCTGTCAACCGAGCTCACCGACGTCACCGAGGTGGAATACCGCCAGCTGCGGTTGGAGCGGGTCGTCCTGGTGGGCGTCTGGACCGAAGGCACAGTCACCGACGCGGAGAATTCCCTGACCGAGCTGGCCGCGCTGGCCGAGACCGCCGGTTCGCAGGTGCTCGAAGGGCTCATCCAGCGGCGGACCCGACCCGACCCGGCCACGTACATCGGCCGCGGCAAGGTCGACGACCTGGGCGCTGTGGTGCTCTCCACCGGCGCCGACACCGTCATCTGTGACGGTGAGTTGTCCCCGTCGCAGCTGCGCAACCTGGAGCAGCGCACCAAGGTCAAGGTTGTCGACCGGACGGCGCTGATTCTGGACATCTTCGCCCAGCACGCCAAGAGCAAGGAAGGTAAGGCGCAGGTCGAGCTGGCCCAGCTCGAATACCTGCTGCCCCGACTTCGCGGTTGGGGTGAGACGCTCTCCCGCCAGACCGGTGGTTCCGGCCGGGGCGGCGGCGCCGGCGGCGGTGTGGGTGTTCGTGGTCCCGGTGAGACCAAGCTGGAGACCGACCGGCGGCGCATCCGTCACCGCATCTCCCGGCTGCGTCGCGAGATCAAGAGCATGAAGACGGTACGCGTGACCAAGCGCGCCCGGCGTTCCCGCAACGCCGTTCCCGCGGTCGCCATCGCCGGCTACACCAACGCCGGCAAGTCCAGCCTGCTCAACCGCCTGACCGGCGCGGGCGTCCTGGTGGAGAACGCGCTGTTCGCCACGCTGGACCCGACGACCCGAAAGGCCACCGCCTCGGACGGTCGGCTCTACACCCTCTCCGACACTGTCGGCTTCGTCCGGCACCTGCCGCACCAGATCGTCGAGGCGTTCCGCTCGACGCTGGAGGAGGTCGCGGAGGCGGATCTGGTGGTGCACGTCGTCGACGGCACCCACCCGGATCCGGAGGAGCAGGTCCGGGCGGTGCACGAGGTGCTCGCCGAGGTGGGCGCGGACCGGCTGCCCGAGCTGTTGGTGGTCAACAAGACCGACGCCGCCGACGAGGACACGCTGCTGCGGCTCAAGCGGCTGTGGCCGGACGCGATCTTCATTTCCGCGTACTCCGGTCGGGGCATGGACGAGCTGCGCGCGGCGATCGAGGAGCGGCTGCCGAGCCCGGCCGTGGAGGTCCGGGCCGTGCTGCCGTACGACCGGGGTGACCTGGTGGCTCGGGCGCACCGCACGGGCGAGGTGCTCAGCACTGCGCACCTGCCGGAGGGCACCCTGCTGCATGTGCGTGTCGGCGCGGAGTTGGCGGCGGAGCTGGCGGCGTTCGACGTGGAACGGCAGGAGCAGGTGGCCGGCAGCCGGTCCTGACCGGCCACGGCGTCATCCACTGGAAACGCGCGGCATGCGACACTGGCCGAATGCGCCGCGTTGTTTCCTCGGTCACGGTTGCCCTCGGCCTGCTCGGGGCAACCGTGGCGCTTGCCGGAGTCGCCGCGGCGGCTCCCGCCCCCGGGGCGTCCGGGCCGCCCGCCGCCAATCCTGGCCAGAAGCGATGCACGATCACCGACGAGCGCCTTCGGGAGCTGTCCGGGCTGGTCGCCACCAAGACCGGCTTCATCGTCATCAACGACGGCACCGAGGTCGCGGCACGCAAGCGGATCTTCTTCCTCGACAGCAAGTGCAAGATCGCGAAGGAGCCGATCCGCTACTCGGGGCAGGGTCCGTCGGACACCGAGGATCTCGCCCTGTCCAAGGACGGCAAGACCCTCTGGATCGCCGACACCGGTGACAATCCCGACTCGAAGGAGCGCCGCAGCCGCATCGCGCTCTGGTCGATGCCGGTCGCGGGTTCCAGGCTGCCGACGCTGCACCGGCTCTCCTACCCCGAGTCGAAGCCGCACGACGCCGAGGCGCTGCTCATCGGCGACGACGGAAAGCCGCTGATCATCACCAAGGTGACCAGCGGCAAGGCCGAGATCTACACGCCGTCGGCGGCCCTGAAGAGCGGGGACACCGACCCGGTGCCGCTGCAGAAGGCCGGCGAGTTCACGCTGCCGAAGACCCAGACGGAAAACCCCCTCAACACGTTCGGCCGGATCGCCATCACCGGCGCGTCCCGGACCGTTGACGGTTCTCGGGTGGTCCTGCGCACCTACGCGGACGCCTTCGAATTCGACGTGACCGATGGTGACATCGTTGCCGCGCTCACCACCGGCAAGCCGCGGGTGACGCCGCTGGCCGACCCGTTCGGTGAGGCCATCAGCTACACCTCGGACGGGAAGTCGTTCCTCACCGTCTCCGATGCGGCCCGGTTCACCGAGGACGAGCCGCTCGACATCCTCAGCTACACCCCGTCCACCTCCACCGCGGTGCCACTGGCCCCTGAGGAAGGTGGCAAGCCGGCCGCCTCGAAGTCCTGGACGGACGGGCTGAGCCTCGACGACATCACGTACATGGTCGGCGCGGTCGGGCTGATCGGCCTGCTGTTGGTCGCCGCCGGCATCTTCGGCATCGTTCGCGCGCGGCGTCGTCCGCCGACCGCCGACCCGTCCGACACCTCGGATCCCGATGACGACCCGTTCGGCCCGCGTGGCGGCCGTGCTGACGACGACCGCAGGGGCGGTGTCTACGGTGGCGGCGCGCCGGCCGGCGGCGCGGTCTACGGCGGGGGCGCGGGTCGCGGCGGCCCGGCCTCGGCCGGTGGCGCCGTGTACGGCGGTGGCCCTCGGCCGGCCCCGGCCGATGGTGGCTACGGTGCGCCAGCACCGGGTGGCGCCGGCGTGTACGGCGGCGGACGTCCCCCGGCCGGTGGCGGCGGTCGGCCCCCTGTCAGTGGTGGCGCTCGCCCACCGGTTGGTGGCGGTCGGCCTCCGGCTGGCGGTGGTCGCCCGCACGGTGGCGGTGGTCGCCCACAGGGCGCGGGCGGTGGTCGTCCCGGCGGTGGCGTGTACGGCGGCGGCGACGGCGGTCAACCCGGTCGCGCGGAGCCGCCCCGACGCGGTGGGCAGGAGCCCGACTACCGGGGTCAGCGGCCCGCTCGCCGACGCGACGACGACGCGCCCAACGACCCGTACCGGCAGTATCCCGGTGGCGGTCGCGGTCACCGGGGCGACCGCTACTGATCAGCGTTGAGGCGCTCACCCGCCCGTGACGAGCGGTGCGGGTGAGCGCCGTCGGCACCCACCCGCCGATCGGTCAGATCCGGCGGAGCACCGCCACGACCCGGCCCATGATGGTGGCGTCATCGCCGGGGATGGGGTCGAAGGCAGGGTTCTGGGGCATCAGCCAGACGTGCCCGTCGCGCCGCCGGTAGGTCTTGACGGTCGCCTCGCCGTCGAGCATCGCGGCCACGATCTCGCCGGAGTCGGCGGTCGGCTGCTGCCGGACGACCACCCAGTCGCCGTCGCAGATCGCCGCGTCGAGCATCGAGTCGCCCTTGACCTGGAGCATGAAGACCTCGCCCTCACCCACCAGCTCGCGGGGGAGCGGGAAGATGTCCTCGACGGCCTGCTCGGCGAGGATCGGCCCACCGGCGGCGATCCGACCGAGCATCGGCACGTATGCCGGGGTGGGTCGTTGTGCCCTCGACAGCTCGTCGTCGATCGCCTCGCTGGGGGCGCGGACGTCCACCGCGCGTGGCCGGTTGGGGTCGCGCCGCAGGAAGCCCTTCTTTTCCAGCTCCTTGAGCTGGTAGGCGACGCTGGACGGCGAGACCAGGCCGACGGCCTCGCCGATCTCCCGGACGCTCGGGGGGTAGCCGTGGCGCTCCACCCAGGTGCGGATGAACTCCAGGATGCGGCGCTGGCGGGCGGTCAGGTCGACCGTCGCCGGGTCGGGGAAGGCGCTGACCACCGGGGTGACCTGGCGCACGGCGGGCTGACCCGTCCGGCTGCGCGCGGCGCTGCGGCGTCGGGTGGCCGGCGGGCCCGCCTCGGTGATCTGCTGCGGGCTCTTCGGCCGGCTGGCCCGGTCCTCGGTCACGTCCGTCCTCCCTGGTCGGCGCTGGGTGCCTCGTCGGCTCGTGGTGCGTGCGGTGGTGCCACGTTGTTCATGACCGTATAGGTGAGATCAGTCATTTTCAAACATCTGTACGACCTCTCACCGGCGTGTCGGGGTGAAAAAGCGCTCCGCTCGTACGGATGTTCTGATAAATGGTACGTCAGGTAGAACTGGTGTTCGATCGTCGGCTGTTTTCCGGCCCGGTTCTGGCTCCCTGGCCGATAACCCGGGCGGGGTCGGGGCGTTGGGTCTTCGGGCGCGCTGCTGGGCGTGGATGGGCGGATGGTCCGTGACGCGCCGGACACGCCGGCCAACTTGACCCGGCTTCCTCGGCGACATACGGTCGACCCCTAGATGTAGTAGTGACACGGGCGTAAGTTGCCTACAGGTTGGGTCTGACTACCGACCGCACTCCCGTAACGTCGATCACGGCGGGCGTCATCCGAGGATGGCACCGTCGCGGTGAGTCGTGCCCGGAAGTGTCCGTAGTGCTCGCAGTTGATCATTTTTTGGAGGTGGGCGATGCGGTGTCCGTACTGCCGGCATGCTGACTCCCGGGTGGTCGACTCGCGGGAGGCCGACGACGGCCAGCTCATCCGACGGCGGCGGTCCTGCCCGGAGTGCGGCAAGCGGTTCACCACCGTCGAGGAGGCGGTCCTCGCGGTCGTCAAGCGCAGCGGGGTGACCGAGCCGTTCAGTCGCACGAAGATCATCGGCGGGGTGCGTAAGGCGTGCCAGGGCCGGCCGGTGGACGACGACTCCCTCGCGCTGCTCGCGCAGCGGGTGGAGGAGACGGTCCGGGCCAAGGGAGCCGCCGAGATCCCCAGTCACGAGGTGGGCCTGGCGATCCTGGGTCCGCTGCGCGACCTGGACGAGATCGCCTACCTGCGGTTCGCCAGCGTCTACCGCTCGTTCGACTCGCTCGCTGACTTCGAGCGCGAGATCGAGACGTTGCGGGCCGCGGCGCGAGCCCGGGAGCAGGGCCGGGCCGATGCGGTTGAGGCCGCCGGCCGTACCAGCTGAGTCTTCACGGTTTTTCGAGAGATTGGGACGCGCGGTGGGGCACCGCGCAGACGAGGGGGGCGACGGCGTGACAACTAGCCGTTCACGAAGCAAGGCAGGCACGGGGCTGAAGATCGACCGGGTGTGGACGACGGAGGGGGTCCACCCGTACGACGAGGTCTCCTGGGAGCGCCGTGACGTCGTGATGACGAACTGGCGGGACGGCTCGATCAACTTCGAGCAGCGGGGGGTCGAGTTCCCGGAGTCGTGGAGCGTCAACGCGGCGAACATCGTCACCACCAAGTACTTCCGGGGCGCGGTGGGGACCCCGGAGCGGGAGTGGTCGCTGCGGCAGTTGATCGACCGGGTGGTCACCACCTACCGCACCGCCGGTGAGGAGTACGGCTACTTCGCCAGCCCGGCCGACGCCGAGGTGTTCGCGCACGAGCTGACCTGGATGCTGCTGCACCAGGTGTTCAGCTTCAACTCGCCGGTCTGGTTCAACGTCGGCACGCCGTCGCCGCAGCAGGTCAGCGCCTGCTTCATCCTGGCCGTCGACGACTCGATGGACTCGATCCTCGACTGGTACAAGGAGGAGGGGCTGATCTTCAAGGGCGGCTCCGGCTCCGGGGTCAACCTGTCGCGCATCCGTTCGTCCCGTGAGCTGCTCTCCTCCGGCGGCAACGCCTCCGGCCCGGTCAGCTTCATGCGCGGCGCGGACGCCTCGGCCGGCACCATCAAGTCCGGCGGCGCGACCCGCCGGGCGGCCAAGATGGTCATCCTCGACGTCGACCACCCGGACATCCAGGAGTTCGTGGTCACCAAGGCGCGCGAGGAGGACAAGATCCGCGCGCTGCGCGACGCCGGGTTCGACATGGACCTCGGCGGCTCCGACATCGTCAGCGTGCAGTACCAGAACGCCAACAACTCGGTCCGCGTCTCCGACGAGTTCATGACGGCGGTGGAGAACGACGGCGGGTTCGACCTGCGGGGTCGGCTCGACGGCTCGACCATCGAGACGATCGAGGCGAAGAAGCTCTTCCGTTCCATCGCCCAGGCCGCTTGGGAGTGCGCCGACCCGGGCCTGCAGTACGACGACACGATCAACGACTGGCACACCTGCCCGGAGACCGGCCGGATCACCGCGTCGAACCCGTGCTCGGAGTACCTGCACCTGGACAACTCCTCGTGCAACCTCGCCTCGCTCAACCTGATGAAGTTCCTCCGCGCCGACGGTGGCTTCGAGGTGGAGAAGTTCGTCAAGTCCGTCGAGTTCGTCATCACCGCGATGGACATCTCGATCTGCTTCGCGGACTTCCCGACCGACAAGATCGGTGAGACGTCCCGCGCCTACCGGCAGCTCGGCATCGGCTACGCCAACCTCGGCGCCCTGCTGATGGCCACCGGCCTGCCGTACGACTCGGACCAGGGCCGTTCGGTCGCCGCGGCGATCACCTCGCTGATGACCGGCACCGCCTACCGCCGCTCGGCCGAGCTGGCCGGCGTCGTCGGCCCGTACGACGGCTACGCCCGTAACGCCGAGCCGCACAAGCGGGTCATGCGCAAGCACGCGGCGGCCAACGACGAGATCAAGCCGACCAGCCCGGTGGCCACCGCGATCGTCCGCGAGGCGACCAAGCAGTGGACCCAGGGCAACAAGATCGGTGACAAGTTCGGTTGGCGCAACGCGCAGGCGAGCGTCCTGGCCCCGACCGGCACCATCGGCTTCATGATGGACTGCGACACGACCGGCGTCGAGCCGGACCTGGCGCTGGTCAAGTTCAAGAAGCTGGTCGGCGGCGGCTCGATGCAGATCGTCAACCAGACGGTGCCGCGCGCCCTGCGCAGCCTCGGCTACCCCGAGGAGCAGGTCGAGGCGATCGTCGAGCACATCGCCGACCACGGCCACGTGGTGGACGCCCCCGGCCTCAAGCCGGAGCACTACGCGGTCTTCGACTGCGCGATGGGCGAGCGGACGATCGCCCCGATGGGTCACGTGCGGATGATGGCGGCCATCCAGCCGTTCGTCTCCGGCGCGATCTCCAAGACGGTCAACATGCCGGAGGCGGCCACCGTCGAGGACGTCGAGAAGATCTACTTCGAGGGCTGGAAGCTCGGCCTGAAGGCGCTGGCGATCTACCGCGACAACTGCAAGGTCGGCCAGCCGCTCTCGGTGGCGAAGAACAACAAGGCCACCGAGCCGGCCGCCGTCGAAACCGCAGCCGCCGCGCCGGCCGCGGTCGAGAAGGTCATCGAGTACCGGCCGGTGCGTAAGCGCCTGCCGAAGAAGCGCCCGTCCGAGACGGTCAGCTTCTCCGTCGGTGGCGCCGAGGGCTACCTCACCGCGTCGTCCTACCCGGACGACGGCCTCGGCGAGGTCTTCCTCAAGATGTCCAAGCAGGGCTCCACCCTGGCCGGCGTGATGGACGCCTTCTCGGTGGCCATCAGCATCGGCCTGCAGTACGGCGTGCCGCTGGAGACGTTCGTCAGCAAGTTCACCAACATGCGCTTCGAGCCGGCCGGCATGACCGACGACCCGGACGTGCGGATGGCCGCCTCGGTGATGGACTACATCTTCCGTCGCCTGGCACTGGACTTCCTGCCCTACGAGCGTCGCGCCGAGCTGGGCATCTTCACCGCCAGCGAGCGGGCCGCCCAGTTGCGGGCCGAAGCCGACGCGGAGGCCGCCGGGGTCACCGGCGCCGAGCTCACCGCGATGGCGTCGTCCGCGCCGGTCGAGGCTCCGGCCAAGACTGAGGCGGTCGCCCAGCCGGCCCAGGAGATGGCCGACGTGGCCGCCGCCAAGCCGGCTCCGACAGTGGGTTCCAGCACCGAGCTGCTGGAGGCCGTGATCGGCAAGGCCGCCGACGCGCCGCTCTGCTTCACCTGCGGTACGAAGATGCGCCCGGCCGGTAGCTGCTACGTCTGCGAGGGCTGCGGCTCCACCAGCGGCTGCAGCTGACGTACGCAATAAGCGCTGCCCCGGCTGCCCTTCTGGGAGGCCGGGGCAGCGCCGTTTCCAGGCTCTTCCATCCCGGGAGCGTGCAGAGGTAAGCGCCCAGCCAGCGGCTAAGAGCGTGCATTCTCACCGAGTCTCGAGTGTCGGTGCTTGGGCGTAGGTTCAGCGTCCTTGGTGAGGAGCGCGGTTCCGTCCGTGCTGGTCGATGGCACGAGCTCGTATCCCTCGCTGTGGTAAAGGTTGATGTTCCGCTGGCTATTGGAACCTGTGAACAGGACGATGCGGCGGATACTCGGGTCGGCGGCGGCTTCGGCGGTGCGCAGGAGCCACCGGCCGAGCCCGTGACCGCGTAGGTCCGGTACGACGGCGAGGCGTCCCACGTGCCAGTCGGTGCCCGCGCGGCGGGTACGCACCATGCCCAGGAGTCGACCGTCCAGCCAGACGCCCGTGGTGTGCTGGTCCGCCAGCCACTCGCGGACCTGCTCCAGCGACTCGTGCAGGGCAGGTATGGCCAAGGTGTCGTTGACGACGGCTTCCTCTACCCAGCAGCACCGCTGCAGCACGGTGACCTCGGGCGCGTCGTCGGGGGTCAGCCGCCGCGCATACGAGCCCGGCACGGGGCCAGCGACCGTCCCGGCGCCTGCCCGTTCGCGCATCGGCCGGAGGGCGTGGGAGACCCGGACCAGTTCGTTCAGGAGGCCTAGGCTCGCCGCATCGCGCGCGGCGTCGGGGCGCAGCCGTCCGTCGTCCAACGCGTCACCGATGCGGATCGCGACCGTGGCGCCCAACGGGACCAGTCGCAGCGTAGTCACGACCTGCTTGGCATGCTGGACCGACCGCGTGCCGGCCGACGTGTTGCCGTAGCTGACGAAGCCGATCGGCTTCCACGCCCACTCGCGGCCGAGGTAGTCCAGCGCGTTCTTCAGGGTCGCCGGCATCCCGTAGTTGTACTCCGGTGTCACCACGATGAAACCGTCCGCCGTGTCCACGATCGAACTCCACCGACGGGTGTGTTCCTGCCGGTAGATGCCCGACGACGGATGTTCCTCCTCGTCGAGGAACGGCAGATCCAGGTCGGCGAGGGCCACTGGCACCAACTCGACGCCAAGCTCGGCGGCGCAGGGCGTGATCGCGTCGATCAACCACTGCCCGATCACCGGGCCGAGGGCCCCTGGGCGCGTGCTGCATACCAGGACGAGGAGGCGGAGCGGTTTCGTTGACATGGAAACGAAATATAGGGGTAGGTTGTTTACATGTCAACGAGACCTGAGGTAGCGCAGGTGCACTGGTTGAACGCGGACGAGGAGCGGGCGTGGCGCGCGTTTCTGCGGGTGATGGTGACCGTCCAGGCCGGCACCTCGGGTGACCTGGCGGCGATCGGACTCTCAGAGCCCGACTACGAGGTGCTGAGCACCCTGTCGGAAAGACCCGACCACACCAGCACCCTGCACGCGCAGGCCGACAAGATGGGCTGGTCCCGCAGCCGGCTGTCCCGGCACGCCAGCCGGATGGAGGAGCGCGGCCTACTCCGGCGCACTCCCGACCCGGCCGACGGTCGAGGTTGCCTCCTCGTGCTTACCGAAGAGGGCCTGGGCGCCCTCACCACGGCCGCACCCGCCCACGTCGAGTCGGTACGACGCCATTTCATCGACCGGCTCACGCCAGAGGACCTCACCGCCATCGAACAGATCGCCCGGCGCCTGGAGGCCCCCCAGCCGGACAGCGGCCGGTAGGCGCACCCGGCGGGCATCGCCATCCGCTGGGCAGCCGGAACGGGCCTCCACTGCTAGGGGCCGGCCGAGGGCACGGCATGCCTGCTGCTCTGGGTATTGCGGCCGGGAGCTACCGGATGCTGCGCACGAACCCCGTCCAGGCGCCTCTCGTGAAGCGAAGGGTCGACCCGTTGGGGTCCTTGCTGTCGCGCACCGCGATGCTCGTATGCAGTTCGGCGACCTCGACACAAGCGCCGCCGTTGTTGTCGCTGTGGCTCGACTTGCGCCAGACCAGGCGATCCGAAGTCTCCATGCCCGATCGGATCAGCTCCTGATTTGCGGGATTAGCGGTCTTCGTCGCCCTCAGTTGGGCGTGGTGGGCGATTGTGCTTGGCCCACTCGTCCACCTCGTCCGCGTCCCAGATGGTCGTCCCGATGAGGCGGGCCACCGGCTCGGGGAAGCCGGGTCGGCGGGTGATCTGGAGTACCCGCTGGCGCGACACGTTGAACAGGGCGGCCAACTCGCCAGGCCCGTACAAGCGCGGTCGCTTCACGCCCTGAACGTAGGCGCGACTTTCAGTTGACTATTGTCACTTGCAGATTGACAAGACACGGCTGAGTGGTGTGTGGTGAAGTGGTCACGCCCGGCGACGGCGCGACAACTCGCGCGGAGGTCGGGTGCCCAAACACGTGCCGTACGACGACTACCTGCTGGCGGTGGCGCTGACGTTGGCTCGGCGCCATCGGCCGGTCTGGTCGTGGCAGCGGTGGCGGCGGATCTGCCGATGTGGCGCCGACCTGCCGTGCCGAGCCCGGCACCGCATCCCGATCCGCCGAGGCCACTGGCCAGGGGAGGAGCAGGAGTGACCGAGGATCAGGTCGGACGAATCTTGTCCGTGCACCTGCCCGGCGTTGACGGGCTCTGCGCCGGCTGTCGCTGGTGGTGGGCGCGGCTGTCCCCGTACCCCTGCTATCAGGCGGAATGGGCGGTCCGCTGGCACGCCCGGTCGGCCATCCGGCGCTTCCTGGATGGTCGGCCGTGACCACCCACGGCCCGGTCCTTCCGGTGTGGACCTGCGGCGGCTGCGCTGCACCGTGGCCCTGCCGGACCCGGCGCACGGAGCTGGTTGCAGAGTTCGAGGGCACACCTGTGTCGTTGGCCCTCTATATGGGGTCCTACCTGGTCTGGGCGGCCGAGGATCTGACCTGGGTGCCCGCCGGGCTGCTGCACCGGCGTTTCCTGGGCTGGGTCCGGTGAGTCTGATCCGGCGGGGCGATGAGCGGTTCCACTACAGCGACAACTCGCACAAGTGGATCCCGCCGGACCCGGACTACGACCAGGAGGCCTGGGACGAGATGGTCCGGCAGCACCAGCTCCAGCACCTGGAGGAGATATCCAACCGTAGAAAGCCGGTTGGATCACCTGATGCCGAGTAGCTGTGGACGACCGGGCTGCTCAGCATCAGGCGATCTCGGCGACCGGGCTACTGGCTGGCGCGTTCGGCGGCACGTACCGCGTTGCGGAACAGCATCGCGACGGTGGTCGGGCCGACCCCGCCGACCCGGGGCGTGATGGCGCCGGCGACCTCGGCGCACGCTTCGTCCACATCGGGCAGGAGCCGCCGACCGTCGTAGCGGACGCCGGCGCCGATGACGACCGCGCCGGGCTTGACGTGCTCAGGCCGCACGATGCCGGGTACGCCGGCGGCGGCGACGAGGATGTCGGCGCGGCGGGTGTAGCGGTCCCAGTCGGGCACGCCGGTGTGCACGACGGTGACGGCGGCGTTGGCGGTCGGGCGCTTCTGGGCGAGCAGCATGGCCAGGGGGCGGCCCAGGGTGGCGCCCCGGCCGAGGATGACGACCTCGCGACCGGCGACGGGGATCTCGTGGTACGCCAGGAGGGCTTCGATGCCGGCGGGGGTGCACGGCAGCGGGCCGGGCAGCCCGACGGCGAGGCGTCCCATGTTGAGCGGGTGCATGCCGTCGACGTCCTTGTCCGGGTCGATGGTCTGCAGCGCGGCGTCGTAGTCCAGGTGCCCCGGAACGGGGTACTGCACGAGCAGTCCGTGCACGGCCGGGTCGTTGTTGAACCGGGCGATGGCCTGGTGCAGCTCCGCCTGGGTGGCGGTGGCCGGCAGGTGCGCGTGCGGGGAGTCGAACCCGAGCGCGGCGGCCTGACGCTGCTTGATGGCGATGTAACCGGCGCTGGCGTCGTCGTCGCCGACGAGGATGGTGGCGAGGCTCGGTGTGATGCCGCGCTCGCGCAGACGGGTGGCGGCAGCCGCGGTTTCGGCCAGGACGGCTGCGGCGACTGGTGCGCCCGGCAGGAGTCGGGCCGTGCCCGACGGGTTGCGGTTGTCGACGGATGGGCTGGTCGTGGTCACGATGGTCCCTCGACGCAGGCGCCCAGGCGGTCGACGCCCGCGAGAGGCTCCCCGATGGTTTCACCATCCCCGTGCCGCCAGTCGCCGGTGCTTCGATAATGCCGCATCACCAGGGCGGTTGCCCAACTGGACCGGCAGCGCCGCGTTCCGCGCCGGGCGGGAAGCGGCATTACGGCGTAACACCCGCGCTCCGCCGTACGAAGAAGGGGTGTGAAGGCGCGAGAGAGGACGGCCCGTGAGTGAGCCCGACCGAGCCGATGACGACATTTCCGGCATCGGCACCGATCCGGTGGCCTTCGAGGTCTTCTACCGGCGGCACCTGGAGGCGGTGGGCCGGTTCGTGGCGCGGCGGGTCGACGATCCACACCTCGCCGCCGACCTCACCGCCGACGTGTTCCTGGCGGTGATCGAGTCGGCGGCCGGCTACCGGCCGGACCGGGGTAGCCAGATCGGCTGGCTGTACGGGGTGGCCCGCAACGTCATCGGCGACGAGCGGCGTCGGGCGGCCCAACGGCTGCGGGTCGCCGGTCGTCTGGCCGGACGGCGGGACCTGGGCCCCGATGACATCGCCCGGATCGAGGAGCGGATCGACGCCGAGGAGGCCGCCCGCCGCACGTATCGGGCGCTGGGCGACCTCCCCGAGGGCACCCGGACGCTTGTCGAACTCGTCGCCGTGGACGGCCTCACCGTCGCGGAGGCGGCGACAGTGCTCGGGATGTCGCCGGTCGCCGCCCGGGTCCGCCTGCATCGCGCCCGTCGGCTCGTCCGCGCCGTGCTCGCCCGCCCTGCCACCACCCTCGCCTGAGGAGACGGAGATGACGATGAACGAGACCGAACGGTCGCCGCAGGGTTTCGAGGAGCAACTTCTCAGGGATCTGACCGCACACGTGGCCCATCGGGGCGAGGCGGCGTCGGAGGCCCGTCCCACCGGTCGCCGTACCCGGTTTCTCAGCGGTTGGCGCCTCGCCGGAGCGTTCGGGCTGGCGGTGACGTTGACCGCCGGTGCGCTGGTGGTCCAGACGATCAAACTGGGTGATCAGCCGCCGCCGACGGCCAGCGCGTCGGAGATCTTCCACCTGGCGGCCGACGCCGCCCGGCAACAACCGGAGCTCACCGCCCGTCCCGACCAGTACGTCTTCACGGAGATCCTGGCGACGACCCGGGAGTTGCCGGACAGCGGCCCGTACCTGACGATCCGGAACCAACTGTGGCAGTCGGCCGGCGGAGTCGCGTACACCCAGGGGCGGTACCGACCCGAGGCCGATCCGAACGGGTGGAGCGGGCTGAGGGAGCTCCGTATGAACGATGCCGGCGATCCCGAGAAGAAGCTTGACGCGTTCCAGCCGCCCGCGTACCACGGCGGCCTGCCCACCGACCCGGACGCGCTGCTGCGATACCTCCGGAAGCACCCGGTCGACCTGCACCTTCCCGAAGGCGCCGACGAGGAGGCCGTGTACGGGGACGAGAGCATGGCGTACACCACAGCGCGGTCGATGCTTCGCGGCTACGTGCCACCCCGAGCGCTGGCGGCGCTGTACGAGGTGCTGGCACGGGAGCCCGGGGCGGTCGTCATCTCCGGCGACGTGGTGGACGCCGCCGGCCGGCACGGGGTGGCGATTCGGATGCCCGGTGTGATCGGTGGCAACGTGGACCTCATCTTCGATAGGGACTCCCACGTCTACCTCGGCACCCGCAACTCGGTGATACGCAACGGCAAGGAGTCACTGGAGTCGGCCGCCGCCGTCCTGCGGGTCGCCATCGTCGACCGGCCGGGCCAGGTGCCGTGAGCAGCGCCGGTCAGGGCTGGGCGAACAGCGGCCCGTAGTTCGAGCGGAACATCTGCTCGCCGAGGCGGCGCATCACCAGGTCGCGTAGCGCGGGCGGGAGCCCGGTGGCCTTGTCGCGGCGGTGCGTCTGGCTGAGCACCCAGTTCGTCCGTGGGCGGCGCCGCGCCTCGAAAGCGCGCAGCGCGTCGGCGACGGAATCGGCGGCGGCCAACGACGAGGCGAGCACGACAGCGTCCTCCAGCGCCATCGCCGCACCCTGGGCCATGTTCGGCGAGGTGGCGTGGGCGGCGTCGCCGACCAGCAGCACCGGCCCCCGGGCCCAGGAGTCGAGCACCACCTCCTGGTTCGGCCCGGCGTGCAGGGTGCTGTCGTCGTAGTCCAGGGCCTTGAGCATGGTGGCCACCGGCTCGCTGTACGTCGCACCCAGGTCGTCGCGCCAGCCCTGCCGCTCGGCCACCGGACCGTCGTTGTAGTAGCAGTACGTCTGCTCGGCGCTGATCGGGATCGTCAGGAACTGCCTCCCGCGCCCCAACTGCACCGACCAGACCGGCTCGTCGTCGATCCGCGGAGCGACCCACCGGTACGCGTACTGCCCGAGGTCGCGGGCGGCCTGGCCGTCGAAGGCGAGCCGGCGGACGGTCGAGTGCACCCCGTCCGCGCCGATCACCAGGTCGTACCGGTCGGTGCTGGTGTCGTCGAACTCGACGGCGACCTGGCCGCCCTCCTGCAACAGCGCGACCGGCTGGCGGCCCCAGCGGATCGGGGCGTCGCCGACGCCGTCGAGCAGCGCCCGGTGCAGCTGCGCCCGGGGCAATGACACGCACGGCCCGACGCCCCGGCAGAGCGCTGCCACGTCGATGTCGAAGAGGCGACGCCCGCGCTGGTTGGCGCTGCGCTGCCGGGTGATCTCCACGGCGACGTCGGCGACCGGCTCGCG
Organism: Micromonospora sp. C97; assembly: GCF_018070385.1. Classification (NCBI taxonomy): domain Bacteria; kingdom Bacillati; phylum Actinomycetota; class Actinomycetes; order Micromonosporales; family Micromonosporaceae; genus Micromonospora; species Micromonospora sp. C97. The sequence continues at coordinate 39,696 of NZ_JAGPXU010000028.1, read as the reverse complement.
CAGACCGAGGACGTCGAGCATCCGCGTCGCGTTGCCGGTGAGGTAGATCCCGGTGCCGGAGCCGGTCGGCCCGGACGCCCGCTCGACCACGTCGATCGTCGCGCCCCACTCGCGCAGCGCGGCCACCGTCGCCAGTCCGGCGACACCTCCGCCGACGATCAGTACCCGGACACCCGCACCCCGCACGACCCGTTCCTCCCGTTGCCCCTGCCCGCTGAGCTGCTGATCAACGGTCCGGCCGCCGCAGAACTCTACGGTGCCGGCGGGCCGGTGCGGGCCAGGGGGCGGGCTCAGGACGTGACGGCCGGGAAGCTTTCCACCAGCGCGGTCACGGTGTGCCGGATGCGTGCGTGCGCCACCTCGTCGGTCGCGTCGATGAGGGCGACGTGGTGCAGCACGCCCACCACGGCCAGCGCCAGCGCCTCGGTGTCGACGCCCGCTGGTAGCCGTCCGCGCTGTCGTTCGGCGTTCAGGTAGTCGACGACGGCGCGTTCGAGGCTCTGCGGCACGGTGCTGCCGGTGCCCAGTACCGCCTCGACCTGTGCGGCCAACGCCGGCCGGCAGGCCATCAGCCGGGTGACGCCGCGCAGGACGATCAGCGGGGTCGCGAGGATCGCCGCGCTGAGGTTCGCGGCGATCGTGCCGGTGCCGGCGCGGGCGGGAAGGCCGGCCGCGGTGCCGGCGATCTGGAAGCTGCGGTCGACGGCGTAACCCACCAGGAAGTCGTCGAAGTTCGCGAAGTGGGCGAAGAGCAGCCCGGTGGCGACGCCGGCCTCGCCGGTGACGGCTCGGCTGGTGAGCTGGCCGGGACCTGCGGCGGCGATCAGGCGCTCGGCGGCGGCGAAGAGGTGCTGCCGGGGCTCAGCGATGGGAACTCCGCGTGGCATTCCCTGAGTCTAGGCGGGTTGTGCGGGTATGAGCATCTGCTCATAATGTTTGAGCATATGCTCATTCTGGTCTTGGGGAGTGCTGATGAAACGAGCGGTGATCGTCGGGGCCGGCATAGCTGGTCTCGCGACGGCCCTACGTCTGGCGCAGGACGGGTGGCATCCGCTCGTCGTCGAGCGATCTCCGACCCGGCGCAGCAGTGGCTACCTGGTCAACCTGCTCGGCGCCGGCTACGACGCGGCCGAGCGGCTCGGGCTGGTTCCGGCGCTGTCCGCCCACGCGTTGGGCCCGTTCACCACAGTGCTGGTCCGGGCGGACGGTCGCCCGAAGCTCACGGTGCCCGCCGCGGTCGCCGAGGCGGCGCTGGGTCCCCGAACCATGACGGTGTTCCGCGGCGACCTCGAAACCGCACTGTACGAGGCGGTACGCGACCAGGTGGAGATCCGCTTCGGCACCACCGTGTCCACAATCGACGCCACCGCCGACCGGGTGCGGATCAGCCTCAGCGACGGCACCACGCAGGACGTCGACCTGCTCGTCGGTGCCGACGGCGTGCACTCCACGACCCGGGCGACGATCCTCGGCCCGGACCATCGGGTCGACCTGCCGTACGTCGTGGCGGCCTTCCCGCTGGCGCACCCGGTGCCGGATGTGCCCGAGTCGTCGGCGACGACCTTCATCGGCCCCGGGCGCACCGCGGCGATCGTCAACCTCGGGCCCGGCCGCTCGTCGGCCTTCTTCACCTACCGGTGCGCCGACCCCGCTCGCGAGTTGGCACGCGGACCGGTGGACGCGATCCGCGCGACGTTCGGAGACCTGGCCGGGGGAGTGCCCGAGGCGATCGGTCACCTCCAGACCGACCCGGCCGGGGCGTACTTCGACCGGGTCAGCCAGGTGGACAGCCCACGGTGGAGCACCGGCCGCGCCGTCCTGCTCGGCGACGCGGCCTGGTGCGTCACCCTCTTCGCCGGGCACGGCGCGGGACTGGCGCTCGCCGGCGCCGACCAACTCGGTGCCGCCCTGCGCCGGCACGGCGACGACATCCCGTCCGCCCTGGCCGGCTGGGAGACCGGCCTGCGCCCCGAGGTGACCAGGCGGCAGGCGCTCGCCCGCCGGGGCATGTACCAGTACGCGCCACCGAGCCGGCTGCACGTCTGGATGAACGACCTCACGATCCGAGCGGTCACCCTCCCCGGCATCCGCGGACTCGTCCGACGCGGCATCGAACGGCAGAACCGCTGACCAGCGCCGCGAACCGGGTGCTGGCCGTCATCCCGGGTGCGGTCGCCGCAGCAGCGGACGGTCCGGCCATCGGGCAGGTGCCATCATCGGGCCATGACGATCAGCGAGCAGTACGTCGACTTCGCCGTCCGGGAGGCGCGCGGGGTGTCGCCCACGTACGAGCGCCTGTCGCAGGCAGTCGCCCACGACGAGGACCTGCTGGCCCTGCTCGACGGGCTACCGCCGGCCAAACGGCAGCCGAACCTGCTGTTCGGCGTCGTCCGCTGGCTCGGCGGCCCGGTCGACGACCCGGTCACCTTCCACGACTACGTGCTGACGCACTGGCCGGCCATCGAGGCGCAGATGCTCACCCGGGCCACCCAGACGAACGAGGCGGGCCGGTGCGCGGTCCTGCTGCCGCTGCTCGCCGCGTTGCCACAGCCAGTGGCCCTGCTGGAGGTCGGCGCGTCGGCCGGGCTCTGCCTCTACCCCGACCGGTACGGGTACCGCTACGGCGATCACCAGGTCGGCTCCGGTGAGCCGATCCTCGACTGCGCTGCCGACGGGTTGGTGCCGCCGGCACGCCTACCCCAGGTGGTGTGGCGGGCCGGCCTGGACCTCAACCCGCTCGACGTGACCGACCCTGACGACGTGTCCTGGTTGGACGCCCTGATCTGGCCGGAACACGCCCACCGGCGGGTCCGGCTGCGCGCCGCGGCGGCGATCGCCGCGGCCGACCCGCCGCTGCTGGTCCGCGGCGACCTGGTGGACGACCTGCCGGCGCTGGCCGCGCGGGCACCGGCCGACGCGACGCTCGTGGTCTTCCATACGTCAGTGCTCTACCAGGTGCCGCCCCCGCGCCGGGAGGCGTTCGTCCGGTTGGTCCGCGAACTGCCGGGGCACTGGGTGGCGGCCGAGGGGCCGGAGGTGCTCCGGTACGACGCGTTGCCCGCGCCGCCGAACGACGCGCTGCACAACGTTCTCGCGCTCGACGGGAAGCCGCTGGCCTGGGCCAGAGGCCACGGCCAGGCGATGACCTGGTTCGGCTGACGGGCGGGTCAACGAGCCGGCTCGGGCATCCGGGCGCGCAGGGCCCGGATGAACCAGTCCACCGCCGGCGCTGTCGCCGTGCCGGTCGACCAGCCGTTGAGCACCGCCAACAGGTCGAGGTAGCGGTCCCGGCGGGGGTCGTTGGCCGGAACGAGCCGGTCGAGCAACAGCTGGCGCAGGTCGGCGTCGTCCGGGTGACAGCGCAGGCGCGCATACCGGCCGGTGACGGCGGCGACCACCGGGTCGGCGTCCGGGCTGGTCGGGTCGAGACCGGCCGTCAAGGCGGCGGCCACCGCGTCCCGGACCACCGCGACGGCGTCCGGGCGGGGCAGTCCCGGGACGTCATGATCGGCGGCGTGCTGCCGTACCAGCAGCCGCATCCGCTCCCGGAACCCGGGGTCCCGGCACAGCTCGACCAGCTCCAGCCACGCCTCGATCTGCGCGCTGGTGGGGTCGTCGGGCAGCTCCGGTGTCATCGAGACGATCACCCCCGGGGACGCGGGCCAATCGCCGAGGTCGGCGAAGACGCCGCCCAGGAAGTCCGCCACCAGCTGCCCGCGCTCGTGCCTGGTGAGCTGGGCCAGCCGATGCAGCTCGTCCACCTCGGCCGCGCTGGACCCGCGCCGCGCCGCCACGGTGAGCACCCCCTGGCGCAGCCGCAGCACCCGGATCTGCACCGCCAACGCCTCGGCGTGCGCGGCGGCCACCTCGGGCAGCGGCACCTCCTTGTTCACCACCCGCCGGATGGTGGCCAGGTCCACGCCCAGCTCCCGCAACGTGCGGACCAGCTCCAGTCGGGCCACGGCCGCCGGGCCGAACCGTCGGTAGCCGGCCGGGCTCCGGTCCGTCGGCGGCACGATCCCGCTATCGGCGTAGTACCTGATGGTCTTGACGCTCAGGCCCGTCCGTCGCGCCAGCTCGCCGATCGTGTGCCGTGTCTCCCCGCTCATGCCCTCACCCTCGCGTCTCCCCCCGCTGGAGACTCAAGCACCGTCCGAGCCGGCGAGGAACGCCGCGACCGTCGCGGTGAACGCCTCGGCGTCGTCGAGCCACGGATAGTGCCCGGCGTCCGGCTGGACGACCAGCGTGGCGCGGGGAATCAGTTCGGCGAACCGGGCCACCAGGCCCGGCGGCGCGGCCAGGTCGACGGCACCGGCGAGCAGCAGCACCGGGCCCGCGTGCGCGGCGAGTGCCCGACGGGTGACCGGTGGGTCGAACGCGCCGTCCGAGCTGAAGATCGCCGCCAGCTCCTCGTTGTGCTGGCCGGCCTCAGCGGCCTGGTGGGCCTGCGCCGCAGCGTCCCACCGGCCGTAGAGGAAGGGTGCGATCTCCTGCTTGGCGTCGGGCCCGGCCCGACCGGAGAGGACGGCCTCCATCGCCGCGGCCGCCACCGGAAACCACTGCTCGCCGGACCGGGCCTCGGTGACCTCCCGGCGCTGCGCGGCGGTCACCTTCAGCCCGACCGCGCGGACGCTCGGGGCGACCAGCGCCAGCCGGCCCACCCGATCGGGGTGCCCGGTCAGGTATCGCAGGGCCAGGTTGGCGCCGGCGGAGTGCCCGAGCAGATCCAGCCGGTCGAGGCCCAGGTGTCCGCGCAGCGCCTCCACATCGTCGACCATCCGGTCGCAGCGGCAGGTCGAGGCGTCCGCCGGGACCGCCGAGCGGCCGGTGCCTCGCGGATCGAGGACGAGCAGCGACCGGTGCGCGCCCAGACCGCCGAGGTCACCGAGGTACGCGGAGTCACGCATCGGCCCGCCCGGCAGGCAGACCAGCGGGTCGCCCACCCCGACCGTCCGGTACGCGAGGGTGGTCCCGTCGGACGCGGCGAAGGTGGTGATCATCGGTCAGCGGGCCCGCTCGTGACGGAGGAGGACCACGCCGTTGCCGAAGACCCGGCTCTCCACCAGTCGCAGCGCGGCCGGAGTCTCGGCGTCGGGGAAGAGCCGGCGGCCCCGACCCACCAGCACCGGGTTGACGTAGATCCGGTACTCGTCGATCAGGTCGTGCCGGGCGAACGTCGCGGCCAGGTCGGCCCCGCCGAGGGCCAGATCGCCGCCCGGCTCAGCCTTGAGCTTGCGGACCTGCTCGACGTCGACCTCGCGCACCACCGTCGCGTTCCAGTCGGCGTGGTCGAGCGTGCGCGAGTAGACGATCTTCGGCATGTCCCGCCAGATCCGGGCGAACTCGCGTTCCGGGCCGCTGGCGCTCGGGTCCTGATCGGCGGTCGGCCAGTAGGCGGCCATCAACTGGTGGCTGACCCGGCCACTGAGGAACCCGCCCATCGGGGCGATCACATCGTTGAAGTGCTGGTGCAGCTCCTCATCGACCTGGTGCCAGCCGATGTCACCCCCCGGGCCCTCGAAGAACCCGTCCAACGACAGGCTCATCTGCACAACGATCTTCCGCATCGCGTCCCCTCCGTATGCGTCGACGGGCGTCGAACCGATCGTCCCCGGACCGTACGACGAAACCACAGCGCACCGCGACGACACCGGGCATGTCGCGCATCCAGCTCGGAGGCCGGGCGGTAGCCGTCCCTAGACTGCTGCGGTGACCGGAGAGCGACGACCCCTGGCCGACCGGCCGCTCACCGAGCCGCACCCGTCCCGGCTGCCGCCGGAGCACCCCGACCGGGCCCGGGTCCTCGCCGCGCACGCCGCCGCGCTGGCCGCCGGGGAGGCCGGTTACCTCGACCCGGCGAGCGGATTGTTCGTGCTGAGCGCCGACTTCCTGGCCCGCCGTGGCACGTGTTGCGGGCGCGGCTGCCGGCACTGCCCGTACGTGGACGACACGCCGTCCGGGTAGTCGTCCGCGGGGGCTTCCGCGCGACACCGACACCCCGTACGGTGTCCGACGGACAACCGGCGGGCGCCTTCCGCCGTCGGTCGGCGAGAGGGTGGAATGTGCGCGGGCGGATCGTGGTCGCCGGGTTGGCCGGGCTGCTGGTGAGTGGCTGCGCCGACGAGGCGCAACCGGTGACGGCACCGCCGCCGGTGCCGACCGCTGTGGACGTGGCGGCGGCCTCCTCGGGCGGCGCCTGCCGACTGCTCGACTTCACGGTGATCGAGCAGGTGGTGAAGACGCGCTTCGACGTGGCGGCGTCCAGCGAACAGGGCGACACCCACACCTGTGTGGTCCGGGCCGCCGGTGCGACCCTGCCGGAACTGACCCTCAGCGTGACCGAGACCACGATCGACAAGACCAGCTTCGGCGCGGACGTGGTGCCGGACAAGGCGGCGAAGATCACCGGGCTGGGTCAGCAGGCGTACAAGCGGACCACCGCCGCGGCCAGCGGGCGGGGACCCGTCGCCGAGGTGGGCTGGCTGGCCGGCGACGGACGGCTCGCCACGGTGAGCTGGACCGCGGCCCGTGGCAGTGAGCGCTCGGCGGTGGAGAAGCTCACCGGCGACCTTGTCGCACTGGCCAAGAAGGTGGACACCCGGGCGCTGTGACGCCCGGGCCCACGCCCGATCAGCTGGCGGCGACGAAGACCCGGGAGGCGACCTCGCGGGGCAGCCGCACCCGGTCACCGGAGCGGTCGATCGACACCCCGTCGCGCTCCTGGGCCACCGTGACCGTGGCGCCCGGGTCGACACCGGCGGCGTGCAGTTGGCGCAGCACGTCGGCGTCCTTCTGCACGCTCTCGCAGATCCGGCGCACCACGACCGGACCGGAGAGGCCCGGGAAGGCCAGGTTGCGCTCGCCCTCGGCGGCCTCGGTGGTCTCCGCCGCCGGCGAACCCAGCTCCTGAAGCCCCGGGATCGGGTTGCCGTACGGGGAACGGGTCGGCCGGTTGAGCAGGTCGTACACCCGCTTCTCCACCGCGTCGCTCATCACGTGCTCCCAGCGGCAGGCCTCCTCGTGGGCCTCCTCGTAGGGCATCCCGATGACGTTGACCAGCAGCAGCTCGGCGAGGCGGTGCTTGCGCATCACCGACACCGCGCTGCCGCGCCCCTGGGGGGTGAGCGTCAGGTGCCGGTCTCCCTCGACGGTGAGCAGGCCGTCACGCTCCATCCGGGCGACGGTCTGGCTCACGGTGGGGCCACTCTGCTGCAGCCTTTCGGCGATCCTGGCACGCAGCGGTGGCACCCCCTCCTCTTCCAGTTCAAGGATGGTGCGCAGGTACATTTCGGTCGTGTCGACCAGGTCGTGAGACTTCATAAGGTCAGCGGCCCTCCGGTGCACGATGCTACCTCGGTGGCGGGCCGGCGACCGCCGCCGAACCGCGTGCCGTCTCCGCGAATGGTGTTGGATGGTCGCCATGTCCGGTACCCAGCAGCCGTTGGTCGAGGTCGACACCCTCGTCGCCGAGCTCGACCAGGCCGATCCGCCCACCCTGCTCGACGTGCGCTGGCGGCTCGTCGGCCCGCCCGGCCGCGACGACTACCTCGCCGGCCACCTGCCCGGGGCGGTCTTCGTCGACCTGGACACCGCGCTCTGCGGGCCCCCCGGCGCCGGCGGTCGGCACCCGCTGCCCGACCCGGCCGCGTTGCAGGCGGCGCTGCGGGCCGCCGGCGTCCGCGCCGGTCACCCCGTGGTGGTGTACGACGGCGGCGACGGCCTGGCGGCCGCGCGGGCCTGGTGGACGCTGCGCTGGGCGGGGCACCGTTCGGTGCGCCTGCTGCACGGCGGCTACCCGGCCTGGGTCGCCGCCGGCCGGCCCGTCTCCACCAACGCGCCCGCCGCACGCCCCGGTGACGTCGTGGTGCGCCCCGGTGAGCTCCCGGTGCTGGACGCCGGACAGGCCGCCGCGCTGGCCGCCGCTGACGACGCCGTGCTGCTCGACGTACGGGCGGCGCCGCGTTACCGGGGCGAGGTCGAACCGATCGACCCGGTGGCCGGGCACGTGCCGGGGGCGGCGAACCTGCCCGCCGGGGAGTACGTCGGGCCGGACGGCCGCTTCCCGGCCGCCGAGGTGTTGAGCGAGCGGTTCGCCGAAGCCGGGGTGACCGGGGGGCGGGCCGTCGGGGCGTACTGCGGCTCGGGGGTGACCGCCGCGCAGGCGGTGCTCGCGTTGCACCTGGCCGGTCGCACGGACGCCGCGCTCTACGTTGGATCGTGGAGCAACTGGGTGGCCGACCCGGCCCGGCCGGTCGCCTCCGGGTCGACACCAGGCCACTGACCAGCGCGTGCGGTGGGCCGGCGCCCGTCCTCGTGCGACGATGGGCTCATGTCCGACGACACGGTGGTGGTGTGGGACGAGTCGCTGCTCGCCTACGACATGGGTGACCATCCGCTCGACCCGGTCCGGGTGGAACTGACCTTCGCGCTCGCCCGCGAGCTGGGCATCCTGAATCGGCCAGGGGTGCGGGTGGTCAAGCCGGAGCCCGCCGACGACGCACTGCTCACCCGGGTGCACGAGCCGGCCTACCTCGCCGCGGTACGCAACGCGCCGCGTGACCCGCTCTTCGCCGGTTACGGGCTGGGCACCTCCGACAACCCGGTCTTCGAGGCGATGCACGAGTCCAGCGCGCTCATCGCCGGCGCGACGGTGGCCGCCGCCGAGGCGGTCTGGCGCGGCGACGCCCGCCGGGCGGTGAACGTGGCCGGCGGGCTGCACCACGCGATGCGCGCCCGCGCCGCCGGCTTCTGCGTCTACAACGACCCGGCGGTGGCCATCGCCCGGCTGCTCGACCTGGGCGCCGAGCGGGTCGCGTACGTGGACGTCGACGTGCACCACGGCGACGGCGTGCAGCAGATCTTCTGGAACGACCCGCGGGTGCTCACGGTCAGCGTGCACGAGACCCCGTTGGCCCTTTTCCCGGGCACGGGTTTCCCGGACGAGACGGGTGGGCCGGGCGCGCAGGGCACCGCTGTCAACATGCCGTTGCCGCCGGGTGTCGACGACAGCGGCTGGCAGCGCGCGTTCCACGCGATCGTGCCGTCGGTGCTGCGCGCGTTCCGCCCGCAGGTGCTGGTCAGTCAGTGCGGCGCCGACGGGCACCGACTGGATCCGCTCGCCGACCTGAACCTGACTGTCGACGGGCAGCGGGCCACCTACCTGGCGATGCGGGCGCTGGCCGACGAGTTGTGTGACGGCCGGTGGGTGGCCACCGGCGGCGGCGGGTACGCCCTCGTCGAGGTGGTGCCCCGGGCCTGGACCCACCTGTTGGCGGTGGCCACCGGTGATCCGATCGACCCGGCCACCCTCACCCCACCCGCGTGGCGGGACCTGGTCGCCTCCCGGCAGCTGGGTCGGGAGGTGCCGCTGCGGATGACCGACGACGCCGACCCGTCGTACGAGCCGTGGCAGCCGACCGGCGAGCCGAACGCGGTGGACCGGGCGATCGCGGCCACCCGCAAGACGGTCTTCCCGTTGCTCGGGCTCGACCCGCACGATCCGCGGGACTGAGCCGGGCCGGGGGAGGGCTGTTCCGGTGACGACCGTGGGCCATCCGGTCGACGTGCTGCTCAGCGACGGCAGCACCGTCCAGTTGCGACCGATCGAGCCAGCTGACGCGCCCGGCATCGTGGCGATGCACAGCCGGTTCTCCGAGCGCACCCGCTACCTGCGGTACTTCTCGCCGTACCCGCGCATCCCGGAGCGGGATCTGATCCGTTTCGTCACCGTCGACCACCACGACCGGGAGGCGTTCGTGGTGCTGGCCGCCGACCAGATCGTCGCTGTGGGCCGGTACGAGCGCCTCGGCCCGCAGGCTCCCGAGGCGGAGGTGGCCTTCGTGGTGGAGGACGCCTACCAGGGTCGCGGCATCGGCTCGGTGCTGATGGAGCACCTGGCTGACGCGGCCCGCCGCAACGGCATCATGAGCTTCGTCGCGGAGGTGCTGCCGGCCAACGGGACGATGCTGCGGGTCTTCGCCGACTTCGGCTACCAGGTCCAGCGCGAGTACGCCGACGGCGTGGTCCACCTGAGCTTCCCCATCGCGCCCACCGAGGCCAGCCTGGAGGTGCAGCGCGGCCGGGAACACCGCACCGAGGCCCGATCGATCGCCCGACTGCTCGCCCCGCGCGGCATCGTCGTCTACGGGGCCAGCGCCACCGGTCAGGGCGTCGGCGCGGCGGTGCTCGGGCACCTGCGCGACGGCGGGTTCACCGGTGCGGTGGTGCCGGTGCATCCGAGCGCGTCGACAGTGGCGGGCCTTCCCGCGTACCCCTCAGCGGTGGACGCGGGCGTCCCGGTGGACCTGGCGGTGGTGGCGGTCCCGCCGGAGGCGGCGACAGCGGTGGTCGCCGACGCCGCCGCCGCAGGGGTGCACGGCCTGGTGGTCATCTCGGCCGGCTTCGCCGAGGCCGGCCCGGAGGGCGCGGCCACGCAGCGCGCGCTGGTCCGCGCGGCGCACGCCGCCGGCATGCGGGTCGTCGGCCCGAACTGTCTCGGCGTGGCCAACACCGACCCGACGGTACGCCTCAACGCCACTCTCGCCCCGGCGTTGCCGCCGGCCGGTCGGGTCGGCATCTTCAGCCAGTCCGGTGCGTTCGGGGTGGCGTTGCTCGCCGAGGCGGACCGGCGCGGCCTCGGGCTGTCCAGCTTCGTCTCGGCCGGCAACCGGGCCGACGTCTCCGGCAACGACCTCCTGCAGTACTGGCAGGACGACACCGGCACCGACGTGATCATGCTCTACCTGGAGACCTTCGGAAACCCCCGCAAGTTCGCCCGGCTGGCCCGACGGATCGGCCGCGCCAAACCGGTCGTCGCGCTCGCCTCGCCGGCCCGCCCGCCCGGGGTCGGCGACGCCGCCGGGCCGGACGAGGTGGCGGTGGCAGCGCTCTTCGCCCAGTCCGGGGTGATCCGGGTGGACACCGTGCCGGAGCTGCTCGACGTGGGTGTGCTGCTCGCCAACCAGCCGTTGCCGGCCGGCGGCCGGGTCGGTGTGGTCGGCAACTCCTCCGCCCTCACCGGGCTGGCCGCGACCGCCTGTGTCGGGCAGGGCCTCACCGTCGCCGACGGCTACCCCCGCGACGTGGGGCCGAGCGCGGGTGCCGCCGAGTTCGCCGCCGCGCTCGCCGAGACGGCCGCCGACGACCGGGTGGACGCCCTGGTGGTGGTCTTCGCCCCGCCGCTTCCCGGCCAGCTCACCGCTGTGGACGCCGACGTGACAGCCGCACTGCCGGACGCCCTCGCGCTGGGCAAGCCGACAGTGGCGACGTTCCTGGTCGGGCGGCTGCCGCCGGGGGTGCCGGCGTACGGCGGCGTGGAGGAGGCGGTCCGCGCGCTCGCCCGCGCGCACCGGTACGCCGAGTGGCTTCGTCGCCCGCCCGGGGTGACGCCGGAGCTGCCCGACCTCGACCGCGCCGCCGCGCAGGCCGCTCTGCGGGCCGACGCCGCCGACGCGGGTGCGCTGCTGGCCGCGTACGGCATCGACGTGGTGGCCTCGGTGTCCGTCGACTCGGTCGACGCGGCGGTCGACGCGGCGGCGCGGCTGGGCTTCCCGGTGGCGCTCAAGGCGGCCGCCCCCGGGCTGCGGCACCGGCTGGACCTCGGCGCGGTCCGGCTCGACCTGCCCGACGAGCCGACCCTCCGTCGCGCGTACGCCGACCTGGCGGCGACCTTCGGCGCGGACGCGCTGGTCCAGCCGATGGTCGCGCCCGGGGTGGCCTGCGTGGTGGAGGTGGTGGAAGATCCGGCGTTCGGGCCGGTGGTCGGGTTCGGCCTCGGTGGGGTCGCCACCGAACTGCTCGGCGATCGGGCCTGGCGGGCGGTGCCGCTGACCGACCGGGACGCGGCCGAGCTGGTCGACGAACCCCGGGCCGCGCCGCTGCTGCGCGGGCACCGGGGGGCCGCGCCGGTCGACCGGGCGGCCCTGGTCGACCTGCTGCTGCGGGTGGGTCAGCTCGCCGACGAGCAGCCCCGGGTGCGGTCGCTGACCCTCAACCCGGTGCTCGCCCGCCCGGACGGCCTCTCGGTCCTGCACGCCCAGCTAAGGGTGGGTGGCGTGGTCGCCCGCCCGGACACCGGCCCCCGCCGCCTGTGAGCGTGCCCGCTCAGGCGCGGCTGGAGATCTGCTGGACGCCCCAGGTGTTGCCGTCCGGGTCGGCGAAGAAGACGAAGCCGACATTGTCCAGTGGGTCCGGGACCGGCCGGGGGTTCTGACCGACCACCTGGATGTCGCTGACCTCCACACCTCGCCCGAGCAGTTCCTCGTGGGCCCGCCGCAGGTCGGGCACCACCAGTTGCAGGCCCTTGAGTGAGCCGGGCGGCATCTCCGGGACGACACCCTTACCGATCACGATCGAGCAGCCGGAGCCGGGCGGGGTCAACTGGACGATGCGCGCCTCGTCGCTGATCACCGTGTCGTGGTCCACCGTGAAGCCGAGCTGGCCGGCGTAGAACTTCTTCGCCCGGTCCACATCGGAGACCGGCACGATCACCACTTCAAGCGTCCAGTTCATCGTTGCTCTCCTCGCCTCGTCGGTCGCGGATCGGTGTCCCAGTCAAACACCCCGACAGCACGAAAGGCCCCGGCGAACCGCCGGGGCCTTTCGTGGGAACCGGGTGCGTCAGCAGGCGTACGCCTCCAGGCGCTGAGCCCGCTCCGGGGCGCGCAGCTTCAGCAGCGTGACCTTCTCGATCTGGCGGATCCGCTCCCGGGACAGGCCGAACTCGCGGCCCACCTCGTCCAGGGTGCGCTGCCGGCCGTCGTCCAGGCCGAACCGGAGGCGGATGACCGCCTGCTCCCGCTGGGACAGGGTGGAGAGCACGATGCTGACCTCGTTGCGCAGCTCACCCTGGGCGGCGGCGTCGCCCGGCTCGGTGCGCGGGTCCACCGAGGCCACGAAGTCGCCGAGGGCGCTCTCACCGTCGTCGCCGACGGCCTGGTCCAGGCTGACCGGCTCCCGGTCGTAGGAGATCAGCTCGATGACCTGGATCTCGGGGATCTCCAGCGCCCGGGCGACCTCGGCGACCGTCGGTTCGCGGCCCAGCGTCACCGCCAGTTCGCGGCGGGCCCGGACCATCCGGTTGACCTGCTCGACCATGTGCACCGGGATGCGGATGGTGCGGGCCTGGTCGGCCATTGCTCGGGTGATGGCCTGTCGGATCCACCAGGTGGCGTACGTGGAGAACTTGTAGCCCTTGGCGTAGTCGAACTTCTCGACCGCCCGGATCAGGCCGAGGTTGCCCTCCTGGATCAGGTCGAGAAACGCCATGCCCCGGCCGGTGTAGCGCTTGGCGATGCTGACCACCAGCCGCAGGTTCGCCTCCAACAGGTGGTCCTTGGCCGCCCGACCCTCCGCGACGATCAGCTCCAGGTCGGCTCGCAGCTCCGCGGAGACGGGGATGCAGGTGGCGAGCTTCTCGTCGGCGAACAGGCCGGCCTCGATGCGCCGGGCCAGGTCGACCTCCTGCGCGGCGGTCAGCAGCTTGGTCCGGCCGATCCCGTTGAGGTAGGCCCGGACCAGGTCGGTGGAGATGCCGCGCTCGTCGGTGGCGTCCAGGTCGGCAAGGGTCTCGGGGGCCCCGTCAGTGTCGATCGTGGTGGTCGGGCGCGTCCGGTGTTCCGTCATCTGCAGGACCATCTCTGTCTCCCCGTTTCCACATCTGTGCCGTGTGCCCGGCCCAGTGGTGCCGGTGTGACAACAGCTTGGCGGGCGGGGCGTAAAACGGGAGTGAGGCGATCGGGCACCCGACAGGAATTGGGTCGGATCGCTGGTGCGGTGTGTCGTCCCGCTGTGTGGTTGCCCGGCCCGGCTACGTTGCGGACGGCCGGCCACCTTAGGTCGGCCGAGAACGACAGAGGAGGACGGTGTGGTCTTCAAGCGGCTCATGAAGGCGATGGGCGTCGGCGGTCCGTCGGTGGAGACGGTGCTGGCCAACCCGAACTGCCGCCCCGGCGGCCAGCTGGAGGGCCGCATCCAGGTGCTCGGCGGTGACCATCAGGTCGACATCGACCACGTCACCCTCGGCCTGGTCACCCGGGTCGAGGTCGAGAGCGGCGACAACGACTACGACACCAGTCAGGAGTTCCACCGCCAGCAGGTCACCGGCGCGTTCCGGCTGGAGCCGGGGCAGCGCTACGACATCCCGTTCCGGTTCGACGTGCCGTGGGAGACACCGGTCACCGAGCTGTACGGACAGCACCTATACGGGATGACGATGGGCCTGCGGACGGAGCTGGAGGTCGCCCGCGCGGTCGACAAGGGTGACCTGGACGCCGTGGTGGTGCACCCGCTGCCGGCACAGGAGCGACTGCTGGACGCGCTGCTGCGACTGGGCTTCCGGTTCGCCCGCGCCGATGTGGAGCGTGGTCACATCTACGGCGTACGCCAGACGTTGCCGTTCTACCAGGAGATCGAGTTCAATCCTGCGCCGCAGTACGCCCGCTCGATCAACCAGTTGGAGGTCACCTTCATCGCCGACGCGCAGCAGATGCAGGTGGTGCTGGAGGTCGACAAGCGCGGCGGTGTCTTCACCGAGGGCCGCGACGCGTTCGGCCGGTTCACTGTCGACCACGCCACCGCCGACCGCACCGACTGGACCGCCGAGCTCGACAACTGGCTCCGCCAGTCCCTGACCCGCCGAGGCCTCTTCTCATAACCCCAACCCACCCCCTCCCGGCCGCTTCTCTGCGGTGATCAAGAGGTTTGCGTCAGATTTTGCCCGTGGTTTGACGCAAACCTCTTGATCACCGGGCTCGGCGGGCTGAGGGTGGGGTGCGGGTCAGAGGTCCAGGAGGAGGGTTTGGGGGCCTATGTTGGTGCTCTCGACCAGCATGTGGGTGCGGAAGCGGCCGGTCTCCACCTTGGCGCCGCGTTGCCGTAACGCCTCCACGACCGCCGTGACCAGCGGTTCGGCCACCTCGGCGGGGGCGGCGGCGGTCCAGCTCGGGCGGCGGCCCTTGCGGACGTCGCCGTAGAGGGTGAACTGGCTGACCACCAGGATCGGCGCGCCGGTGTCGGCGGCGGACCGTTCACCGTCCAGGATGCGCACCTCGTGCACCTTGCGGGCCATCGTCTGGGCGGTCTGCTCGGTGTCGGTGTGGGTCACCCCGAGCAGCACCAGCAGACCGTTCTCGATCGCGCCGACCACCTCGCCGTCCACCGTCACGCTGGCCTGCCCGACGGTCTGCACCACCGCGCGCATCAGGCGCTCACCGGCTCAATGAAGCCCCGCTCCACCAGGTGCGCCACGATCGGGCCGGCGGCCTCGGCCATCTCGTCGGGCTCCACGTCGTGTGCGGCGGCGAGCAGGGCGAGCTGGTCGCGCAGCGGTAGGCGGCCGTCGGCGCCACCGACCAGGGCCAGCACCAGCGGGTCGATTTCCTCGGTCCAGCGCAGGCCGTGCGGCATCGCGAGGACCTGTCGGTCCACCCCCCAGCTCTCGTCGCCCATGGTGGCCTCCTGGCGCAGTTGGAGGCCCTCGGCGGCCCGGTAGCGCTCGGCGAGCAGCGCTTCGGTGTCGCGTACCCGCAGAAAGTCCTGGCGGTCGAACCAGGCGGCCACCTGGTCGCCCAACGGCGGCTGCACCCGCTGGCGCAGGTCCTCCACCCGGACCACCGGATCGGCGTGCCCACCCCGCCGCAGCGACACGATGCCGAAGCCGATCCCCTCCACCTTGTGCGCGTCGAACCAGTCGAGCCAGGCGGCCATCCGCTGCGGGTCGGTGGCCTCGCCGGCGTCGGTGAGCCACAGGTCGACGTACGCCATCGGGTCGGCCACCTCGCGCTGGATGACCCAGGCGTCCAGGCCGGTCCCGGAGAACCAGCCGGCGACCCGTTCGTCCCACTCCTCGCCGGCGACGTGCACCCAGTTCGCCAGGTACTGCATGGTGCCGCCCTCGGTGAGCAGGCCCGGGGCGGCGGCGGCCAGCTCCGCGCCGATCGCGTCACCGACCCGGCCGGAGTCACGGTAGACGTGCGTGGTGGTGCCCGGGCCGACCACGAACGGCGGGTTGCTCACCACCAGGTCGAAGCGCCGGCCGGCAACCGGGGCGACCAGGTCGCCGCGCAGCAGCTCCCAGTCCTGACCGTTGAGGGCGGCGGTGGTCGCCGCGAAGCGCAGTGCCCGCTCCGAGAGGTCGGTGGCGGTCACCGAGTCGGCGTGGGTGGCCAGGTGCAGGGCCTGGACGCCGGAGCCGGTGCCGAGGTCCAGCGCGCTGCCCACCGGCCGGCGGATGGTCGCCCCGATCAGGGTGTGGGTGGCCCCGCCGATGCCGAGCACGTGCTCGGCGTGCAACGGGCGACCCGGTCGGGCACTGGCCGGCACGTCGGCGAGCACCCACCAGTCGTCGCCGTACGGCTCCAGGTCGACGCCGGCGCGCAGGCCGTCGCCGTACCGCTCGACCAGCCCGCCGGCCAGCGCTTCCTCCAGGCTCAGCGGCGCCAGTGCGGCGGCCACCTGCGCTTCCGGCTCGGTCTGGTCGCAGATGAACACCCGGATCAGGGTGCCCAGCGGGTCGCCGTCCTCGGTGGCGCGCAGCGCGGCCCGGTAGTCGTTGCGGGCCACCGCTGCGGTCGCCTGGGCGCCCAGGCGCTCGGCGATGCCGTGGCTGGTGAAACCGGTCCGGGTCAGCGCGGTCCGCAGCGCGTCGACGCCGGCGGGGGAGAGCAGCATGTCGTGTTCGTCCACCCCGACATCCTGCCTCCCGTTGCGTCCCGGGTCAGCGTCACCCGCCGGTAGCTGTCGGAGCGTCGGTGTCCACCCGGATCGGTGCGCCGGGCAGGATGGACCGCATGACGCTCGTACTGCCCATCGACCCGGAGGCCAACCGGCTGCTGGAGCGCAGCCCGCTGGCCCTGCTGGTCGGCATGGTCCTTGATCAACAAGTCTCGATGGAGAAGGCGTTCTCCTCGCCGTACGTGCTGGCGCAGCGGCTCGGTCACGACCTGGACGCGGCGGAGCTGGCCGGGTACGACCCGGAGGCGCTGGTCGCGCTCTTCGCCCAGCCGCCCGCGCTGCACCGGTTCCCGAAGGCCATGGCGGCTCGGGTGCAGGAGGTCTGCCGGGTGCTGGTGGAGCGCTACGACGGTGACGCGGCGCTGCTCTGGGCGGAGGTCGCGGACGGGCCGGAGCTGCTGCGCCGGGTCGCCGCGCTGCCCGGCTTCGGCAAGCAGAAGGCGCAGATCTTCGTGGCCCTGCTCGGCAAGCGGTTCGGGGTGACCCCGCAGGACTGGCGGAAGGCGGCCGGGGACTACGGCGACCCGGGCGCGTACCGGTCGGTGGCCGACGTCACCGACGCCGACTCGCTGCGCCGGGTGCGGGAGTTCAAGCAGCAGATGAAGGCGGCGGCCAAGGCTGCGGGGGGATGACCCTCAGGCTGCGGTGGGGTGCGCCAGCGAGGCCAGCGCGCGCCGGACGTCGGCCAGCGAGACGGTCGCCGAGTCGTCCAGGTCGGCCAGGCCGGCCTCGATCCACTGGCGCATCAGCGTGGTGACCCCGATGCCCCGGGCGTCGGCGGCGGCGCGGACCCGCTCGTAGGTGTCGAGCGGCAGCCGCACCGAGCGGCTCACCATCGGCACGTCGGTGTCGGGGGTGGGCAGGTCCACCGCCGGGCTCTCGTCGATCAGGTCGGCGATCCGGTCATCGCCGCCGTGGAACTGCTTGGTCGCGTCGTTACGGTGCATCGTCACGGCCCCCCTCATCGGCGGTCTCTCCGTACGGCCTCGTCGTAGCGCTTGGACTCGACGTCGCTCAGCTCGCGGGCGGAGAGGATGTCCCAGTCGTTGTCGGTGCCATCGGCTTCGGCGAGCAGCACGGCCAGTCGGCGGCCCCGGCGGGCGGCGGCGTAGACCACCATCACGTCGTCACCCAGATGGCGGATGACCCGTCGGGCGCTGTGCAGCGCCTCCCAGACTTCCCCGGGTGTGACGTCGTAGACCCTCAGGTTGGCCAACGCCTCGTCGGTGAAGCTGAACCTGCTGCCCACGCCGGGAGCGTACCACGCACGTAACACGCGACGGGATGACTCGAAGTTCGCTGATCACGGGCCTGCGGTGACAGGATGAGGCGTAACCCCCTCGAGGAGGTCCATGGTGAAGCGTCAGGCGTACCAGCCGATTCTGATCACCGACGCCTCGCGCAGCCAGGACGATCAGCTCAACAGTCGCCAGCGCCGCTATGTCCTCATGATGGGCATCCGGGTGCTGTGCATCATCGTCGGCGCGATCCTGGTCGGTGCGAACGCCCCACTGCTCTGGCTCTGGCTGCCGCTGTGCGGCCTCGGCATGGTGCTCATCCCCTGGCTGGCCGTGCTGCTGGCCAACGACCGGCCGCCGAAGGAAGAGCACCGGTTGGCCAACCGGTTCCACCCCCGCCAGCAGGACGACACCCCGCCGATGAGCCTCACCGCCGAGGAGCGCCCGCACAAGGTCATCGACGTCGAACCCTGACCCGCGAGCGGGCCAGGGTTCGCCCGGTCCGGGCCGTACCACGCCGGTGGCCGCGCGCCGGCCGTTAGGCCTGTGGCCGGGCGCCGGCTGTGGAGACGGCCAGCGCGCCCAGATCGGTGGCACGGCTCAACGCCGCCGCCGGGGTGGCGCCCGCGAGCCACGCGGTGAGCAGACCGGCCGCGAAGGCGTCGCCCGCGCCCGTGACGTCCACCACCGCCACCCGACGGGCCGGCGCCACACAGACCGGCGTGGTGCGGTCGACCCAGACCGCGCCGGCCGCGCCGCCCTTCACCACCACCCGCCGAGCCGTCGCCGACAGCACCCGCCCCTGCGCCGCCGGTTCCAGCCCGCCGGCCAGCACGGTGGCCTCGTCCGCGTTGACCAGGAGCAGGTCGATGTCGCGTACCCAACTCAGGAACGCCGCCGCACCGACCCGCCGTAACGGCGCCGCGGAGGCCGCGTCGACGCTGATGGTGAGCCCGCGCTCGCGGGCGGCGGCCAACGCCCGCAGCCCGGCGCCGCGCGACTCGGCGTCCAGCAGGGTGTACGCGGACAGGTGCAGATGCCCCGCGTCGGGCGCCGCCGCGAGGGCCCGCTCGACGTGCGCGGCGCTCAACCGCAGGTTCGCGCCCCGCTGGCTGACCATGGTGCGCTCGTCGTCGGAGGCCAACACGATGACCGTGCCGGTCGGAACCCCTTCGACCCGCTCGATCGCGCAGTCGACGCCCGCCCGGTCGAGCTCGGCCACCCGGTCCCGCCCGGCGTCGTCGTCGCCGACAGCGCCGACGAGCGTGACGTCCACCCGCTGCGCGGCGACCCAGGCGGCGGTGTTGGCCGCCTGCCCGCCACCGCCGAGACTGATCTCGGCCCCGGTGTCCGAACCGGCCGCGAGCGGCCCGGACAGCACGGCGACCACATCGGTGATCACGTCCCCGACGACGAGCACCCGGGCCGGTCGGGTCATGCCGGGACGGCGGTGCTGCGGGCCGCCGAGGCGACCGCGATCCGCGCGGCCAGGTCGGCGTTGCGCAGGATGATCCGCACGTTCACCGCCAGGCTCGCGCCCTCGGTCGACGAGTGGAAGTGCGCGAGCAGGTACGGCGTGACGGCCTTGCCGGTGATCCCGTCGCGCTCCAGCAGGGCCAGACCCTCGGTGAGCGTCCGGTCGTGCAGCTCCGGGTCGAGTTGCTCATCGACCGGCAGCGGGTTGGCGATGAGCAGCCCGCCGGTGTGCACGGCGTGCCCGTCGCGGGCGGCGAGCACGGCGGCGACCTGCTCCGGCGAGTCCACCGACCAGTCCAGGTCGAAGCCGGCGTCGGTGAGGTAGAAGCCGGGGAACCGGCGGGTGCGGTAACCGACCACCGCTACCCCGAGGGTCTCCAGGCGCTCCAGCGTCGCGCCCACGTCGAGGATCGACTTGACCCCGGCGCAGACCACGGCGATCGGGGTCTGCGCCAGGGTGACCAGGTCCGCCGACTCGTCGAAGGTGTGCGCGGCCTCCCGGTGCACCCCACCCAGCCCGCCGGTGGCGAACACGCCGATGCCGGCGGCGGCGGCCACCGCGCTGGTCGCGGCCACCGTTGTCGCGCCGTCAGCACCGGTCGCGGCGGCCACCGCGAGGTCGCGGACGGAGAGCTTGGTCACGCCGTCGACAGTGGCCAGCCGGGTCAGCTGCGCGTCGTCCAGGCCGACCACCAGCTCGCCGGCGATCATCCCGATCGTGGCCGGAACGGCCCCGGCGTCCCGAACGGTCTGCTCGATCTCCCGGGCCACCCGCAGATTCTCCGGCCGGGGCAGGCCGTGCGAGACGATGGTGCTCTCCAGGGCGACGACGGGCCGGCCGTCGCGCAGGGCTTCGGCGACGGGGGTGCCGTAGCTGATGCGAAAGTCAGTCACACGGGCACCGTACGGGGTGGTGCCTCGACCGGCCTCAAGTGGACCCGGCCGTGATGACCTGCCAAACTTGACGGTCGGAGGTGCAGACGTGAGCACAGAGGTTCTCGAGCGTCCAGAGCTGAAGGACGCCGACACCGGTCCCGAGATGTTCCACTACGTCCGCAAGGAGAAGATCGCCGAGAGCGCCGTCATGGGCACTTTCGTCGTCGCTCTGTGCGGCGAGACCTTCCCGGTCACCAAGGCGGCCAAGCCCGGTTCCCCGGTCTGCCCGAAGTGCAAGGAGATCTACGACTCGTACCGCGAGTGAACCTCGGCCGGCGCTCCGGCCGGCGACGTAGCCTGCGGCGGTGACCACCTCCACCGCCCTGCTCGTCGCCGACCTGACCGGGGTGGCGGTGTTCGCCGCCTCCGGGGCCTCGGCGGCGGTGGCCAAGCGACTGGACCTGTTCGGCATCGCGTTCGTCGGCTTCGTGGCCGCCCTCGGCGGTGGAATCCTGCGGGACCTGGTCATCGACGAGGTGCCACCGCTGGCCTTCGCCGACTGGCGGTACGCGGCCACCGCCGCGATCACCGCGCTCGCCGTCTTCTGGCTGCACCCCCAGCTGACCCGACTGCGGACGACAGTGCTGGTGCTGGACGCGGCCGGTCTGGCGCTGTTCACCGTCACCGGCACGCTCAAGGCGCTCGACGCCCGGGTGCCGGCGGTCGGAGCCTGCCTGATCGGCATGCTCGCCGCTATCGGCGGCGGGCTCGGCCGGGACCTGCTCACCGCCGAGATCCCGGTCGTGCTGCGCCGCGAGATCTACGCGCTGGCCGCGCTGGCCGGCGCGATCCTGGTGGTGCTGCTGTACGCCACCGGGCAGACCGGACCCGCACCGCTCACCGCCGCCGCCGTCCTGGTCTTCGGGCTGCGCCTGATCGCGCTGCGTCGACGCTGGTCCGCGCCGGTGGCCCGGCTGCGCCCGCCGCGCGCCGACGGGGCGGATCCGCGCACCGACCGGGAGTGGTGAGGCGGTCGAGAGATGTGACCAGCGTGGCGTCGCCTGGGCCGCACCGCCCGCGCTGGTTATGCTGAGTCGGCCTTCGCGGCAGCTTCTGCGCGGAGGCGTTTTCATGGGCGGCGGATACTCGTGGCCCTCGCCCGGGGTCCGCCGTCGTGCGGTCGGAGAGGAGCTTCGCGTGGCAGCCCGGACGCCGGTGCTTGAGACGTTCCCGGCACTTCGCGCCTGGCAGCGCAAGGCCCTGGTGGAGTACCTGCGGCGGCGCAGCGAGGATTTCACGGCGGTCGCCACGCCGGGCGCCGGCAAGACCACCTTCGCCCTGCGGATCGCTGCGGAACTGCTCGGCGACGGCACCGTCGAGGCGGTCACCGTGGTCGCGCCCACCGAGCACCTGAAGAACCAGTGGTCCGAAGCCGCGGCGCGGGTGGGCATCCAGCTCGACGCCGCCTTCCGTAACGCCGACCTGCACTCCGCCGCCGACTTCCACGGCGCGGTGGTCACCTACGCCCAGGTGGGCATGGCGCCGCAGGTGCACCGGCGGCGCACCATGACCCGGCGCACCCTGGTCATCCTCGACGAGATCCACCACGCCGGCGACTCCCGGTCCTGGGGCGACGGGGTGAAGGCCGCCTTCGAACCCGCCGTACGCCGGTTGATGCTCACCGGGACGCCGTTCCGCTCCGACGACAACCCGATCCCGTTCGTCAGCTACGAGCGGGGCGGGGACGGGCTCCTGCGTTCCCGCGCCGACTCGGTGTACGGCTACTCCGACGCCCTGCGCGACGGCGTGGTCCGGCCGGTGCTCTTCCTGGCGTACTCCGGGGAGACCCGCTGGCGTACCAACGCGGGGGAGGAGCTGGCGGCGCGCCTGGGTGAGCCGATGACCCAGGACCTGGTGGCGCAGGCGTGGCGTACCGCCCTGGACCCGGCCGGTGACTGGATGCCGCAGGTGCTGCGGGCCGCCGACGCCCGACTCACCGTGCTGCGCAACGCCGGCATGGCCGACGCCGGTGGTCTGATCATCGCCACCGACCAGCAGACCGCCCGCTCGTACGCCAAGCTGATCGAGCAGGTGACCGGCGAGAAGGCCGCCGTGGTGCTCTCCGACGACCAGGGCGCGTCCGCCCGGATCGCGACGTTCGCGGCGTCCGACCAGCGCTGGCTGGTCGCGGTGCGGATGGTGTCCGAGGGGGTCGACATCCCGCGACTGGCGGTCGGGGTCTATGCCACGAGTGCCAGTACGCCGCTCTACTTCGCCCAGGCGATCGGCCGTTTCGTGCGGGCCCGCCGGCCGGGGGAGACCGCGTCGGTCTTCCTGCCCAGCGTGCCGCACCTGCTCGGGTTGGCCAGCGAGATGGAGACCGAGCGCGACCACGTCCTCGGCAAACCCAAGGAAGCCGACGGTTTCGACGACGACCTGCTGGAACGTGCGCAGCGCGACGACCAGGCCAGCGGGGAGTTGGAGAAGCGGTTCGCGGCGCTCTCGGCCACCGCCGAGCTGGACCAGGTGATCTTCGACGGCGCGTCGTTCGGTACCGCGGCCCAGGCCGGCACCCCCGAGGAGGAGGAGTACCTCGGCCTGCCCGGCCTGCTCACCGCCGACCAGGTGTCGCTGCTGCTGACCAAGCGGCAGGCCGCACAGCTCGCCGCCCAACGCCGTCGTACGGCCGACAGGGCCGCTGAGCCGGCCGCTGCGCCCACCGCGGCGCCGCCGGCACCCATGAGCGCCGCCCAGCGTCGGGTGGCGCTCCGGCGCCAACTGAACGCCCTCGTGGCCGCCCGACACCACCGCACCGGCCAGCCGCACGGCAAGATCCATGCCGAACTGCGCCGGCTCTGCGGCGGCCCGCCGAGCGCCCAGGCCACCATCGAGCAGCTCGAGGAACGCATCGCCACCGTGCAGACCCTCTAGCGCGCCGGCCGCCGGGCAGGCGCCGGGCCGGGCTGGGCTGGCTGGGGCCGGGCCGGGCTGGCTGCTTGATCAACTCGGTTTCCTGAAAAACGCGGTGTCCGCGCGAGGTGGACAGCGCGACTTCCGTGAAACCGAGTGGATCACCGTGCCCTGCCGCCGCTGAGGATCGCCTGCCCGAGGCGGCGCGGATGCCCGACGCACGTTTGGACCGAAAAGCCGGCCGGAGGCACCCTCGGGGTGCCTCCGGCCGGCTATGTCGGTTTGCGGATTTAGTTCGCCATCAGATCGGCGCCACGCCAGCTGAAATCGGGCTCCGTAGCGAACCGCTCGGTGATCTTCACGAGATCCTCCGCGTACTTGTTCGCGTGGTGCCCGCAGAACACCAGCTCGCTCCCACCCGCCAGAGTGATCCGGAGCTTCCCGGCAGCATTGCAGCGGTCGCACCGTTCATCGGCGGCTGGGGGCGCCACCGTCTCGGGCGGCGGCGTGAGGGTCGGGGTCATCGCCTTCCTCCTCTGGTCGTCACCGATGAACAATCTCTTCGGTCGTTGCTCACCTATCGTGCAACACCCTTACTAGGCACTGCCTTCCCTGTGTGCCCGCGGGGGACCGAGGTCACACCTGGAAGGGACAGTGTGCCGTGCACCCAGGGTGCCACGTCAACGATCACATTCGTGCATCCGGACGATCACCATCTGGTGTTGCACACCAGGTGGTCAAAACGACACGTTGGGTTGACGAAACCCGCTCAGTCCAGGTAATCCCTGAGGACCTGCGACCGGGACGGGTGACGCAGCTTCGACATCGTCTTGGACTCGATCTGCCGGATCCGCTCCCGGGTCACCCCGTAGACCTGGCCGATCTCGTCGAGCGTCCGAGGCTGGCCGTCGGTCAGGCCGAAGCGCAGACGTACCACACCCGCCTCACGCTCGGAGAGCGTCTGCAGCACCTGCTGGAGCTGGTCCTGCAGGAGCGAGAAGGAAACCGCGTCGACCGCAACCACGGCCTCGGAATCCTCGATGAAGTCGCCGAGCTGGCTGTCGCCCTCGTCGCCGATGGTCTGGTCCAGTGAAATGGGCTCCCGAGCGTACTGCTGGATCTCCAGCACCTTCTCGGGTGTGATGTCCATCTCCTTGGCTAGCTCCTCCGGAGTGGGCTCGCGGCCCAGATCCTGGAGCAGCTCACGCTGTATGCGGCCGAGCTTGTTGATGACCTCGACCATGTGCACCGGGATGCGGATGGTACGGGCCTGATCGGCCATTGCTCGGGTGATGGCCTGTCGGATCCACCAGGTGGCGTACGTGGAGAACTTGTAGCCCTTGGTGTAGTCGAACTTCTCGACCGCCCGGATCAGGCCGAGGTTGCCCTCCTGGATCAGGTCGAGGAAGGCCATGCCACGGCCGGTGTAGCGCTTGGCCAGCGACACCACCAGTCGGAGGTTCGCCTCCAGGAGGTGGTTCTTGGCCCGCTCGCCGTCCCGGGAGATCCAGCCCAGGTCACGGACCATCTCCCGGACGAGCTTCTCCTCGCCCTCGTCGGCGGCCCGCAGCCGCTCGGCGGCGTAGAGCCCGGCCTCGATCCGCTTGGCCAGTTCCACCTCCTGCTCGGCGTTGAGCAGCGGAACCTTGCCGATCTGCTTCAGGTACGCCCGCACGGAGTCGGCGGAGGCGGTCAGCTCGGCGTCACGTCGCGCCTGCTTGAGGGCCTCGGACTCCTCGTCGTCCCACTCGAAGTCGTTGTCGGTCGCCGAGGCGGCGGCGTCGGTCTCGGCGGCCTGGGCCAGCTCGGCCGGCTCCTCGACCACCACATCCTCGATCGCGGCGGCCAGCTCCTCCGGGTCGATCTCGCCCTCGGCGCCCTCGCCCTTGGCCTTGCCGGCGGCCTTGGTCGGCTTGGCTCCGGCAGCCGCTGCCACCGTCGCCTTGGTGGCTCGGGTCGACCGGGTCGCCTTCGCCGGCGTCGCCGCGGCGGCCTCGGCGGCGGTGCCGGTCGCCTTGCGGGCGGCCACCTTGCGCGGGCCCGGCGTCGACGGGGCGTCGTCGGCGGCGGGCGCCTGCTTCGGGGCCGGCGCGGCTGCCTTCTTGGTGGTCTTGGCGGTGGTGGCCCGGGACGCCGGCGTGGTCGAGCGGGCCGCGGCGACGCGGCGACGGGTGCTCGCCGAGCCGTCCACCACGACGGTCACTCCCGCCTCGGAGAGCGCCCGCAGGATCTTCTTGGCCTGGGCCGGAGTCACCTCGGCGGACTCGACGGTGCGCGCGAGCTGGGCCGACGTGAGCTGGCCACCGGCGCTCTGCGCGTGGGCGATCAGGGTGTCGGTGAGCGAGCGAACGTCGGCGCCGGGCTGGCGGGGTTCTGTCACGAATGACCTTCCGGAGGCGAAGAGCGGGCACGGCGTGTTCGTCCAGCGCAGCGAGGGTTACCGTGCCGGGCGATGTGGTTGAGGGACCCCCGTGTCACGGTCCGGCCGGTGATCGGCGGTCCGTGCCGCGTGGGCAGGGGTGAATTGTAACGCCGTCTGCGGCGATCATCCTGCTCCGCACCGCGTACCGCCGGTGGGGACCGTCAGCGCGGCGGAGATGTTGGCTTCGCGGTAATGATAGCCGCGTGGCCGGCGAAGGGCGCCCGTCGTCGAGCCCGGCGGTGCGCAGATCGTGTCCGAACCGCCGCCTGAGCAGCGGGTACGTGGTGGCGAGGGTGCCGGCGGGGATCACCGGGACCACCGGCGGCCTGGCCGGTGGTGGCCCCACCAGGTCGCGGTTGGGCAACGGTTGCGAGCTGAGCACGGACGGGGCGGTAAGCACTTAAGCGACATTACCAACCTAAAGGGGCATATTTGCTGAGGTTGGCCCGGTCAGTCCGCGCCTGTGGGCCAGGTGGCCCCGCAGGGGGATGCCCTGCGCAAACATCCCGGTCTGGTGCCGTCGCACCGCGTGGGGAACGATGATCTTCGGAAGCCGGGTCGCCAGTTCCACCCACCTGCACCCGGCGTGCGGAAAGAGGCGAATCATGACCAACTCGGCTACGCCGCCGTCGGAGCTGCTGGCCATCGCGCTGGAGGTCGCCCGGGACGCGGCGGACACCGCGTACCGGATGCGCGCCGAGGGGGTCGTCGTGGCCGCCACCAAGAGCACCGTCACCGACGTGGTCACCGCCGCCGACCGGGCGGTGGAGCGGCAGATCCTCGACGCGCTGGCCGCGCTCCGCCCGGACGACTCGGTGCTCGGCGAGGAGTACGGCGAGGGGACCTCCGACGCGGGGCGCAGCGGGGTGCGCTGGATCGTCGACCCGATCGACGGCACCGTGAACTACCTGTACGGGCTGCCGCACTCGGCGGTCTCGCTGGCTGCCGAGGTGGACGGGGTGGTGGTCGCCGGCGTCGTGCGCAACGTGAGCACCGGCGAGGAGTGGACCGCCACGGCCGGCGGCGGTGCCTGGCGCGACGGCGTCCGGCTGCGCTGCTCCGCCGAGGTCGACCTGGGGCAGGCGCTGGTCGGCACCGGCTTCGGCTACGACGCCGCCCGCCGGGCGCACCAGGCGCGGGTGGTGGCCGGGCTGATCGCACACGTGCGGGACATCCGTCGGCTCGGCGCCGCCGCGCTGGACCTCTGCCTGGTCGCCGAGGGGCGGCTCGACGCGTACTTCGAGAAGGGTCTTGCGGCCTGGGACCTGGCGGCGGGCGGGCTGGTGGCCGCCGAGGCGGGGGTTCGGGTCGCCGGCCTGGCCGGTCGACCGCCCGGGCCGGACCTGGTGGTCGCGGCCCCGCCCGCGCTCTTCGCGCCGCTGCACGATCGGCTGGCCGCCCTGGACGCGTCCGGCGGTCCCTGACGCCGGGGCGGTTACGCCGTCACTTGGCGGGTGGGGACGGGCAGGAGCCCTTGGGCGCCACCGGCGGGCCCGAGTCGCCGAGGGACTGGTTGACCTCGGTCGTGGTGGCGAGCTGCTGGAAGCGGTTGCCCAGCACCACGTCCACGGTGTCGTCGGTGCGCTTCGGGTCGTAGCCCGGCACGGCGTTGTTGAGGAAGTACGCCTGGAGCAGGTGCGCGGAACCGACGCCCTTCGGGCCGAACCGCAGCACCGCGACGCTGTCGACCTTCTTTTCGTTCCCGGTCTTCTTGACCTGGAACTGTCGGTTGCTGAACTCGTCGGCGACGGTGTGGGCGAGGCCGGGCTGGTCCGTGGCGTTGAATACGTTGATCTTGACGTCCTTGCGCTCGCGCAGGGTCAGATCCGCCAGTGGCCAACCCTCGGGGCAACCCGCCGCGGTGCCCGCGTTGCCCTGGCTGTCGCGGACCACGGCGACGACGACGAAGACCAGGGCGATGACCGCCAACAGGCCGACGACGACGAGTGCTCGCACGCGCGCAAAACTCATCAGGGCACTCCCCGAACCTCAGGTGGGTGGTGACGGCCAGGAACGATCGCTCAGGCCGCCGGCCGTCGAATACGCCGCTGAGGTTAACGGTTGTCCGGCCGTCGCGTGGAAACAGCCCGACATGCCGGCGCGGCGACCGCGAACCGGGTACTACTACCCCTATCTTCGTGTCGCCTGAATCACATTGGGAACAACTTCGCGTGCGGGGGCGTACATCTCAGCCGCAAGGGCGGTATACATGCCTCGCCCAAGGGGGGGTAAGGTTCCGCGCTCGCAGGGGAGTCGCCCCAGCGAGCTCGACCCGTTCGGTCCTCGGGTCGGGTGCCCGACACAAGTGGTGGCCGGCCAGCGGAACCGAAACAGCGTCGTCCGGCGTTACAACCGGAAGCGACAACATCGATATGGGAGAGTGAAACCGATGGCCACCGACTACGACGCCCCGCGTCGCGACGAGGTCGACCTCGGCGAGGACAGCCTGGAAGAGCTCAAGGCACGGCGCGTCGACTCACAGTCGGGCGCGGTGGATGTCGACGAGGCCGAGGTGGCCGAGAGCTTCGAGCTGCCCGGTGCCGATCTGGCCGACGAGGAGCTCACGGTCAAGGTGCTTCCGATGCAGCAGGACGAGTTCAGGTGCGCCCGCTGCTTCCTGGTCCACCACCGTAGCCAGCTGGCGGTCGAGCGCAACGGCGAGCTGATCTGCCGCGAGTGCGTCTGACAACCACGACACGGCGGCGGCCTCCGGAACGGGGCCGCCGCTGCCGGTGTAGGCATGCGTCAGCGGTGGGTACCTGCTTGACTCGTAGCGGGTAGCCACAGCACCGGGAGGTCCGATGAGCGATCGAGGCGGCACCACCGATGGCGGCACGGACGGCCTCGGCGCCACCGGTGGTGCGAGTGACGTCAGGGCCCCTGGTGGCGCGGGTGATCCTGGCGCCGACGGCGGTGCGAGCGGCCTCGGTACTGACGGCGGCGCGAGCGACCTTGGTGCCACCGTCGCGGCGTTGACAGCTGACGACATCGAGCCGGCCCGTCGCCGCCAACTGCTGACCCGGATGGTCGGGCAGGCCCGCGCACGAGGCATCTCCGACCTGTTCAAGCCGCGTGCCGCAGTGCGGTGGATGGTCGACACAGTCGCCGAGATCGCCCCGCACGTCCCGGTACGGGACCTGGACACCCTGCGTCGGCATTTTCCCGGTCTGGACGACGGTGCCATCGCCGACCGGCTCGTCCGCAACGCGTCCCGGACCACTGCCGCGATCGGCGCGGCCGGAGGGGGCGTCGCCGCCGTCGAGTGGACGGTCGCACCGACCCTGCTCTCCGCCCCGGTGCTGCTCGCCGCCGAGACCGTCGCCGTGGTGGCGGTGGAGCTGAAACTGGTCGGCGAGCTGCACGAGCTGCACGGTGTGGCGCTGCCGGACGCCGGCACCCAACGGGCGGTCGCCCTGGTGCACTCCTGGGCCACCCAGCGCGGCGTCAACCCGATGGTGCCCGGCGTGGGAGTGGGCGCGGTGCTCGGCACCGCGGCCCGCAAGGAGCTGCGGGAGATGCTGCTGCGGCGGTTCGGTCGCAACCTCACCACGCTCGGACCGTTCCTGACCGGTGCGGCGGTGGCCAGCTTCCTCAACCGGCGGGCCACCCAGCAGATGGCCGAGCAGCTCCAGCTGGACCTGCGACGGCGGGGCATCGCCCGGCCCGCGCCGCCGGCTGCCCTGCCGGGTCCGCCGACCGGCACCTGAGCGGGCCTTGGCCGTCCAGGCCGGCAGCTGAGCGGGCCTTGGCCGTCCGGCTGAACGGGCCTTCCGGCCGTCGGATCAGCCCGGCTCGCGCGCCGTCGGACCGGGGAGCGCCAGCGCGTCCCGCGCGGCCAGCACCGCCTCGGCCAGCTCGACCGGGTGGCGGGTGCTGACCACCCAGAACGGGGTCGGGTCCGCCGGATCGTTGAGGATCACCTGCACGGCGCCACCGATCCATGGTCGCTGTACCACGAAGGCGAGCGGGTCCGCGCCGACGCCGAGCACCTCACGTCGGCCGGCCACGTCCAGCGGCACCACGTCGGCCACGAAACGTACCGGCAGGCGGGCGTCGTCCACCCGCAGCTCGCCATCGGCCACCCCGACCCGGATCCGGCCCAGCCACCACAGCCCGGCCGCGGTGAGCGGCACCAGCACGACGAACGGCAGCCAGGCGCGGACGCCGGAGGCGCCCATCCAGATCTCGACGGCCAGCAACGCGGCGGCCACCAGCCCGGCCAGCCACAGCCACCAGGGCAGATCCAGCCGCTCGGCGTACGCCGCACGGGCGGCGACGGGCGGCTGATCGGCGGACGGGGAGGACGACATGCTCACTCCTGCGAGGGTACGGCGCACGGCGGCGCGACGAACCGGCAGGATGGCAGGGTCACCCCGCGAACCGGACGGAAGAGGGGACCCGTGACCGACGTCGTACCCGTGCCCGTGCAGCTGCTCGACAGCGAGCTGCCGCTGCCCACGTACGCCCATCCCGGCGACGCCGGGGCCGACCTGGTGGCGGCCGCGGACGTGGAGCTGCCGCCCGGTGGTCGTGCCCTGGTG
This sequence comes from Micromonospora sp. C97, assembly GCF_018070385.1. Classification (NCBI taxonomy): domain Bacteria; kingdom Bacillati; phylum Actinomycetota; class Actinomycetes; order Micromonosporales; family Micromonosporaceae; genus Micromonospora; species Micromonospora sp. C97. The sequence goes on along the minus strand of NZ_JAGPXU010000028.1, from coordinate 9,502 downwards.
CCCACCGGGGTGGCCATCGCGCTGCCCGAGGGGTACGTGGGCCTGGTCCATCCGCGCTCCGGTCTGGCGGCCAGGCTCGGCGTGACGGTGCTCAACGCGCCCGGTACGGTCGACGCCGGCTACCGGGGTGAGATCCTGGTCAACCTGATCAATCATGATCGGGATGTGCCGGCGAAGATCTCCCGCGGCGACCGGATCGCGCAGCTCGTGGTCCAGCAGGTCGCACGGGCGCGGTTCGAGCCGGTGGTCGAGCTGCCCGCGTCCCGGCGTGGGACCGGTGGGCACGGGTCCACCGGTGGGCACGCCGGGCTGGTGCCGTCGCCGACGGGTCAGGACCGGATCGAGCGGCGGCCGAGCGAGCCGGGCCGCGGGCAGACGGAAGAGGTGGCAGGGTGAGTGTGAACAGCGGAGGGCAGGCGCAGTGATCTTCTCCCGAAAGCGGGCCGACGCCGAGCGGCAGACCCGTGACGAGCGGGTTACCCAGGTCCCGGACCAGGGCGATGCGGCGCCGACGCTGGAGCGCGGCCCGTACGACATTTCCGAGAGCTACGACGACGTGCAGCGCCTCGACCTCGGCAGCCTGCACATCCCGGCGATCGCCGACGTCGAGGTGCGGGTGCAGGCCGACCCGCAGGGTGTGATCCAGCAGGTGGTGCTGGTGCACGGCGACAACGCGCTCCAGCTGGGCGTCTTCGCCGCCCCCCGGTCCGAGGGGATCTGGGACGAGGTGCGCGAGGAGATCCGGCAGTCGCTGCTCCGCGACGGCGCGAGCGCGCAGGAGGTCGCCGGCGAGTACGGCCCGGAGCTGCACGCCCAGGTGCGTACCCCGGACGGCACCACGAACCTGCGGTTCGTCGGAATCGACGGGCCGCGCTGGATGGTCCGTGGCGTGTTCCAGGGCCCGGTGGCCACCGACCCGGCCCTGGGCGGGCCGCTCGTCGAGTGCCTGGACGGCCTGGTGGTCGACCGTGGGCAGGAGGCGAAGCCGGTCCGCGAGCCGCTGCCGCTGCGGTTGCCCCGGGAGGTCGCCGACCAGGCCGCGGCCGAGGCGGACGACGCCGCCGCCGCACCGCGTCAGGTCTGACCCGCGCGCACCGGCCCGCCGGAACCAGCCCCGTCGGCGTACGCTGGCGGGACGGTTCCGGCGCCGCCGGGGCCGGCCGGGAACGGCGAGCGTGGAGAGGGTGACGCGGAGGTCATGACGGCCGACGAGAGCCGGGTGTCGCTGCGGCGCATCCTGCAGAGGTTCACCGCCAGCGAGGCCGAGATCGAGGCGCAGGAGCTGCGTCGGGAGAGCGCCGAGTGTGGCGGGATCCCCGCCCAGCAGTGCTCCCGGGGGCAGATGGTCTCGGTCGCCGGTCGGTTGCGCACCGTGGTCTACACCCCGCGCACCAACCTGCCCACCCTTGAGGCCGACCTGTACGACGGCAGTGACGTGGTCACTCTCGTCTGGCTGGGTCGGCGGCACATCGCCGGGATCGAGCCGGGCCGGCACCTGACCGCCCGTGGCCGGGTGGCGGTGCGCGACGACCGCAAGGTCATCTACAACCCCTACTACGAGCTGGACTCGCCCAAGTGACGACACTGCGGACGAAAGGCCGGCGATGACGACGGGACAGGACCGGGCGGCACAGCCCGAGACGGGCCCTCAGGACGAGGAGCGGCTGCCGACGATCGCCGAGCAGATGGCCGACCAGCTCGGCGGCTGGCGCGGGTTGGTCGAGTCCAGCATCCCGGTCGTCGTCTTCGTCCTCGCCAACATCATCGGCGAACTGCGGCCGGCGGTGATCGCCTCGGTCTCCGTCGCGGTGCTGATCGCCGGGGTGCGGTTGGCCCAACGCCGGCCCGTCCGGCACGCCGTCAACGGGCTCTTCGGTGTCGGTGTCGGCGCGGCCATCGCGTGGCGCACCGGCAACGAACGTGACTTCTACCTCCCCGGCATCCTCTACGGCATCGGGTACGGCGTGGCCCTGCTGATCTCGGCCGCGATCCGGCAGCCGCTGGTGGGCTGGATCTGGTCGGTGCTGGTCGCCAAGGGCCGTTCGGAGTGGCGCAGCGACCCGAAGCTGGTCCGCACCTTCACCCAGCTGACAGTGCTCTGGGGTGTGGTCTGGCTGGCCAAGGTGGGCGTGCAGGCCGGGCTCTACCTGGCCCACCAGGACACCGCGCTGGGTGTGGCCCGGCTGGCGCTGGGCTACCCGCCGTACGCGCTGCTGCTGCTGATCACGGTCTGGACGGTTCGCCGGGTCACCCGGGAGTCGTCGCCGGCCCCGCTGCCCAGCGCCTGAGCGAGGCCGGGCCACCCGGCCGCTCACTGCGGCCCTGCGGTCAGCGGGAGCCGCGGGTCCGTTCGACGCTGTCCGCCCCGAGGATCACCGCGCGGACGTCGTCCTCCACCTCGGCGGTGCAGACGAAGATCAGCTCGTCGCCGGCCTCGATCGGGTCGTCCGGGCTCGGCACCAGGACCCGCTTGCCGCGCAGGATCGCCACCAGCGCGGAGTCACGGGGCAGCGGCACCGCGTGGATCGGTTGACCCACGTACGGGGCGGTCGGCGGCAGGGTGATCTCGACCAGGTTCGCTTCACCCTGCCGGAAGGTCATCAGCCGGACCAGGTCGCCGACGGTGACCGCCTCCTCGACCAGTGCGGCCATCACCCGCGGCTTGCTCACCGCGACGTCCACGCCCCACTGCTCGGTGAACAGCCACTCGTTCTCGGCCCGGTTGACCCGGGCGACCACCCGGGGCACCGCGAACTCGGTCTTGGCCAACAGCGACAGCACCAGGTTGGTCTTGTCGTCGCCGGTCGCCGCGACCACGACGTCGCACCCGGCGACGTCGGCCTCCTCCAGGCTGGTCAGCTCGCACGCGTCGGCCAGCACCCACTCGGCGTCCGGCACCCGGTCCGGGCGCAGCATCTTGGGCTGGCGCTCGATCAGCATCACCTGGTGGCCGTTGTCGATCAACTCCTGGGCGATCGAGCGGCCCACGTTGCCCGCGCCAGCGATGGCGACTCGCATGGTCAGTGCCCTCCTTCCGGCGCCGTCGCCGCCACCGACGTGACCGTCGCCACGATGTCGTCGCTGACCAGCATGAACACCTGGTCACCCTCTTGCAGGACGGTGGAGCCGGTGGGCAGCGTGCCGATGCCGAAGCGGATCAGGTAGGCCACCCGCGCTCCGGCCGCCTCCTCCAGGGTCCGCACCGGTCGACCGATCCAGTCCTTGTGCACCGGCACCTCGACGATCGACACGGTGCTCGTGGGGTCGCGGAAGATCTCCACGTTGCCCTCCGGCACCAGGTGTCGCAGCATCCGGTCCGCCGTCCACCGCACCGTCGCCACGGTGGGGATGCCCAGCCGCTCGTAGACCTGTGCCCGGCGCTGGTCGTAGATGCGGGCGGCGACCCGGGACACGCCGAACGTCTCGCGGGCCAGCCGGGCCGAGATGATGTTGGAGTTGTCGCCGCTCGACACCGCCGCGAAGGCGTCAGCGCGTTCGATGCCGGCCTGCCGGAGCACCTCGCCGTCGAAACCGGCACCGGTCACCGTGATCCCGGCGAAGTCGGGGCCGAGCCGGCGGAAGGCGTCGGCGTCCTGGTCGATCACCGACACCGAGTGCCCTCGGGACTCCAGGCTGTGGGCGAGGGTCGACCCGACCCGACCACACCCCATGATCACGACGTGCACGCTGTCCCTCCCAAGGTGCGCACCACTCCCGCTGCCGGTGGCCTTCCGAGTGCGAGCCTGCCACGTCCCGGTCGCGAGCGGGGACCGACCGTACCCCGCCGTGCTGAGCGGCCGTGATCGCCCACCCCCGCGCCCCCGCCGTGGTGGTCGTACCCTTGGCGTTCGTGGCCAGTCCCACCTCGCTGCTGAAGCGGCTTCTGCTCGGTCGACCGTTCCGGTCCGACCGGCTGCAGCACACCCTCCTGCCGAAGCGCATCGCGCTTCCCGTCTTCGCCTCCGACGCGCTGTCCAGCGTCGCGTACGCGCCCGACGAGATCCTGTTGACCCTGTCCATCGCCGGTGCCTCCGCGTACGTCTTCTCGCCGTGGATCGCCCTGGCCGTGGTCGTGGTCATGCTCACCGTGGTGGCCAGCTACCGGCAGAACGTGCACGCCTACCCGTCCGGTGGTGGTGACTACGAGGTGGCCACCGTCAACCTGGGTCCGAAGTTCGGCGTCGGGGTGGCCAGCGCGTTGCTCGTCGACTACGTGCTCACGGTGGCGGTGTCGGTCTCCTCCGGGGTGGCCAACCTGGGCTCGGTCGTGCCGTTCGTGGCCACCCACAAGGTCCTGATCGCGGTGAGCGCGGTGGTCCTGCTGAGCGCGGTCAACCTGCGCGGTCTGCGCGAGTCGGGCACCGCGTTCGCCATCCCCACCTACGGCTTCGTCATCGTGATGGGCGGGATGCTGCTCACCGGGCTGTTCCGGGTCTTCGTGCTGGGTGACGAGCTCCGCGCGCCGAGCGCCGACCTGGTCATCCAGGCCGAGCACAGTGTGACCGGTTTCGCGCTCATCTTCCTGCTGCTGCGGACGTTCAGCTCGGGCGCCGCCGCGCTCACCGGCGTGGAGGCGATCTCCAACGGGGTGCCCGCGTTCAAGGCGCCGAAGAGCCGCAACGCCGCCACCACCCTGCTGCTGCTCGGCAGCATCTCGGTGAGCATGCTGGTCGGCATCATCTGGCTGGCCCGTCTGACCCACCTGCAGTTCGTCGAGGATCCGGGCCTGCAGATCGTCGCCGGCCCCGAGGGGTACGTGCAGAAGACGGTCACCACCCAGCTCGGCGAGACGGTCTTCGGGTCCGGGTCGATCCTGCTCTACGTGGTGGCCGGGATGACCGCCCTCATCCTGTTCCTGGCCGCCAACACCGCGTTCAACGGGTTCCCGGTGCTCGGCTCGATCCTCGCCCAGGACCGCTACCTGCCCCGGCAGTTCCACACCCGGGGTGACCGGCTGGCGTTCTCCAACGGCATTGTCTTCCTGGCCCTCTTCGCGATCGTGCTGATCGTCGGCTTCCAGGCCGAGGTGACCCGACTCATCCAGCTCTACATCGTCGGGGTGTTCGTCTCGTTCACCGTCTCCCAGGCCGGCATGATCCGGCACTGGAACCGGCACCTGCGTACCGAGCGGGACCCGGAGGCGCGCCGCCGGATGCACCGGTCGCGGGCCATCAACACGTTCGGCGCGGGCCTGACCGGCGCGGTGTTGGTGATCGTCCTGATCACCAAGTTCCTGCTCGGCGCGTGGATCGCGATCGCCGCGATGGCGGTGATCTACGTGTTGATGCTGGCCATCCGCCGGCACTACGACCGGATCGCCGTGGAGCTGACGCCGCCGGATGAGGGCCGCGCCGTGCTGCCCGCCCGCAACCACGCGATCGTGCTGGTCAGCAAGCTGCACCAGCCGACGCTGCGGGCCATCGCCTACGCCCGCGCCACCCGACCGGACACGCTGACCGCGGTGACCGTCAACGTCGACGAGTCGGACACCCGGGACCTGCAGGCCGACTGGGAGCGCCGGGAGATGGCGATCCCGCTCACCGTTGTCGACTCGCCGTACCGGGAGATCACCCGGCCGATCCTGGACTTCGTCGCCTCCACCCGCCGCAAGTCGCCCCGCGACGTGGTCACCGTGTTCATTCCGGAGTACGTGGTCGGCCGGTGGTGGGAGAACCTGCTGCACAACCAGAGCGCGCTGCGCCTCAAGGGCCGGCTGCTCTTCGAACCGGGGGTGATGGTGGTCAGCGTGCCGTGGCAGCTCGCGTCGACGGCGAGCAAGAACCTGGACCGGCTGGACGCCACGCTGTCCCGGACCCCGGCGCGCGGGCCGCGCAGCACCGTCCCGCCGCCGGTCGCCGTGCCGCCGGTGGTCGCCGCGCCGTCCGGCGAGGGTGAGCAGCGCGGAGGTAGTGCGACGAGGGGGAACACCAGTGACTGAGCCGGGCAGTCGGACCGCGACACCTCGGACGCCGTCGGCGTCGGGTTCCTCGGCCCTGGAGCGGGGCCTGGCCGAGGCGGACCGGGTCGAGCTGACCGTCGACGCGGTCGCCCCGGGCGGGCACTGTGTGGCCCGGGTGGACGGGCAGGTGGTCTTCGTCCGGCACGCGCTGCCGGGTGAGCGGGTCATCGCCGAGGTCACCGAGGTGCACAAGGGGTTCGTCCGGGCCGACGCGGTGACAGTGCTGGACCCCTCACCGGACCGGGTCGAGCCACCCTGCCCGTACGCGAAGCCGGGCGCCTGCGGTGGCTGCGACCTTCAACACGTCGCCCCGGCCGCACAGCTGGCCTGGAAGACGGCCGTGGTGCGCGAACAGCTGGTCCGCCTCGGCGGGCTGACCGACGTCGAACTGGACCGGCTCGGCGTCCGGGTCGAGGCGCTGCCCGGCGGGCTGCTGGGTTGGCGCTCCCGGGTCCGTTACGCGGTCGACGGCGCGGACCGGGCCGGACTGCTCAAGCACCGCTCGCACGAGGTGGTGCCGATCGACAGGTGCCGGATCGCCCACCCGGCCATCCAGGAGCTGCCGGTGCTCACCCCCACCGGCGCGCGCTGGCCGGCCGCCGAGGCGGTGGAGACCGTCGCCAGCACCGGAGGGGACGTGACAGTCACCGAGCTGCGCGACGGGGTGCCCACCCCGGTCAGTGGCCCGACCGAGGTCCGCGAGGTCGCCGCCGGACGGGACTGGACGCTGCCCGCGTCCGCGTTCTGGCAGGTGCACCCGGCCGCGGCGGACACCCTCGCCACCGCGGTGCTGGAGATGCTGGACCCGCAGCCGGGCGAGACCGCCTGGGACCTCTACGGCGGTGCGGGGCTGTTCGCCGCCGGGCTGGCCGCACGGGTCGGCGCGACCGGGCGGGTGACGCTTGTCGAAGCGGCGGCGCAGGGTGTCACCGCCGCCCGGGAGAACCTCGCCGACCTGCCCACCGTCGAGGTGGTCGCGGCCCGGGTGGAGACCGCGCTGGCCCGCCGACGGATAACCGGCCCGGTCGACGTGGTGGTGCTCGACCCTCCGCGCTCCGGGGCCGGCGCCCCGGTCGTCCGCGCGTTGGCCGCCGCCGGCCCCCGGGCTGTCGCGTACGTGGCCTGCGACCCGGCGGCGTTCGCCCGGGACGTGCGCACCTTCGCCGACCTCGGGTGGCGGCTGGCGGCGCTGCGGGGCTTCGACCTCTTCCCGATGACCCAGCACGTCGAGCAGGTCGGGCTGCCGGTCAGGCGCCGGCCTGAGCGGGAGTGTCGCCGGCCACCCGAGGATCGCCGGCCGGCGCCTGACCGGTTGCTCAGCCGCCAACTCCCCGCCCGGCCGGGGTGGCCGGGGCTCGGGCCGAGCTGCGGAGTACCGGGCGGCCGATAGACTCTCCGGTCATGAGTGTTGAAGAGGACACGGCCAACCACGGCCGGCTGCTGGGGACGGTTCGCGGTCCGCAGGACGTCAAGCGGATGTCCGGCGAGGAGCTGGACGTCCTCGCCGCCGAGATCCGGGACTTCCTGATCACCAAGGTGTCCCGTACCGGCGGGCACGTCGGGCCCAACCTCGGTGTGGTCGAGCTGACGCTCGCCATGCATCGCGTCTTCGACTCCCCCCGGGACCGGCTCCTGTTCGACACCGGCCACCAGGCGTACGTACACAAGATCATTACCGGGCGTCAGGCCGGCTTCGACAAGCTCCGCCAGCGCGGTGGCCTCTCCGGCTACCCCAGCCAGGCCGAGAGCGAGCACGACCTCATCGAGAACTCGCACGCCTCCACCGCGCTCTCCTACGCCGACGGCCTGGCCAAGGCGTACGCCCTGCGGGGCGAGGCGCGCAGCGTGGTGGCGGTGGTCGGCGACGGCGCCCTGACCGGCGGCATGTGCTGGGAGGCGCTGAACAACATCGCCACCGCCGGCAACTCGCTGGTCATCGTGGTCAACGACAACGGCCGGTCGTACTCGCCGACCATCGGCGGCCTGGCCGACCACCTCTCCTCACTGCGCCTCAACCCCGGCTACGAGAAGGTCCTCGACACCGTCAAGGACGCCCTCGGCTCCACCCCGCTGGTCGGCAAGCCGATGTACGAGGTGCTGCACGCCGTCAAGAAGGGCATCAAGGACGCGGTCGCCCCGCAGGCCATGTTCGAGGACCTCGGCATCAAGTACGTGGGCCCGGTGGACGGGCACGACGTGGCGGCGGTCGAGGCGGCTCTGCGCGCGGCCAAGAACTTCGGCGGCCCGGTGATCGTGCACGCCGTCACCCGCAAGGGGTACGGCTACCGCCCGGCCGAGGAGGACGAGGCGGACTGCCTGCACGGCCCCGGCGGCGCCTTCGACGTGGAGACCGGCGCGCTGCTGGCCGCCCCGGCGGTGAAGTGGACGCACGTCTTCGCCGACGAGCTGCTCGCCGTCGCCGACGAGCGTCCGGACGTGGTGGGCATCACCGCCGCGATGGCCGAGCCGACCGGCATCGCCAAGCTGGCCCGCAAGTACCCCGAGCGGGTGTACGACGTGGGCATCGCCGAGCAGCACGCCGCCACCTCGGCGGCCGGGTTGGCGCTCGGCGGGCTGCACCCGGTGGTCGCTGTCTACGCCACCTTCCTCAACCGCGCCTTCGACCAGGTCCTGCTGGACGTGGCGATGCACAAGCTGCCGGTGACCTTCGTGCTGGACCGGGCGGGCATCACCGGCCCGGACGGCCCCAGCCACTACGGCATCTGGGACATGTCGGTCTTCGGTGTGGTGCCGGGGCTGCGGATCGCCGCACCCCGCGACGCCGCCACCCTGCGCGAGGAGCTGCGCGAGGCGCTGGCCGTCGACGACGGCCCGACAGTGGTGCGGTTCCCGACCGGCACCGTCGCCGCGGACCTGCCGGCGCTGCGCCGGGTCGGCCCGGTCGACGTGCTGGCCGAGTCCGCCCGTACCGACGTGCTGCTCGTCGCCGTCGGCTCCTTCGGCCAACTGGGCATGGAGGTGGCCGCCCGGGTCGCCGAGCAGGGCTACGGGGTCACCGTCGTGGACCCGCGCTGGGTGCGTCCGGTCCCGGCGGAGCTGGTCGACCTGGCCGCCCGCCACCGGCTCGTGGTCAGCGTCGAGGACGGTGTCCGGGTCGGCGGTGTGGGTGACGCGCTCGCCCAGGCGATGCGGGACGCCGACGTCCGGGTGCCGCTCAAGGACCTGGGTGTGCCGGCCGAGTGGCACCCGCACGGCACCCGCGCGCAGATCCTCGCCGACCTGGGCCTGACCGCCCAGGACGTGGCCCGCGACGTCACCGGCTGGATCTCCAGCCTGGACGCCACCCCGGACCGCCTCACCGCCAGCGACGCGGCCGCACAGAACTGACCCGCACACGACGACGGGCGCCCCGCACGGGGCGCCCGCCGTCGCGTCTACCCACCCTCGTCCTGCTCGCCCTCGTCCTGCTCGTCGATCTTGCACTTTCGGTTGACGTAATGCCCCTTGAGCCCCGATTTGTCGCCGCAGAAAGTGCAAGATCGCGGGGCGGGAGAGGGGGCGAGGGGGTGGGGGAGGTAAGGG
>NZ_JAGPXU010000027.1:0-93733 GCF_018070385.1 Micromonospora sp. C97 | reverse complement strand
GCGGAGGGGAAACGCCCGGTTACATTCCGAACCCGGAAGCTAAGCCCTCCAGCGCCGATGGTACTGCACTCGTGAGGGTGTGGGAGAGTAGGACGCCGCCGGACAATCTTTCAGAAAAGGCCACCCCACCCGGGGTGGCCTTTTCTGCGTCTGCTCGTTTTCCGTGAACTGGGCGCCGACCGGTGCGGGTCAGTTTCGGGTCTGCATGCCGTCGCGGAGGTCGCGCAGCAGGTCGCCGGCGTCATTGACCGACCGGCCCGGGAACATCGCCATGACCACGCTGCCGTGGTCGGCCCAACCGCACACCGCGAAGTCCCCTCCCTCGCCGCTGGTGCTGCCACACTTCAGCACGCCGCCGAGGTCGCCCGCGGGCAGCTCGCGCAGCCCGTTCACCGCACCGGTCTCGTCCGACATCAGGCGGAAGAGGCTGTCCAGGTCGCGTTCCGGCTGCCAGAGCAGGGTGGTGCCGCCGAAGATGAGCACCGAGCGCTTCTCGTCGGCCGGGTCGCGGTAGACGGTGCCGAAACTGCGGTCCAGTTCGATGTTCGCCGCCAGGCCGCTGCGCAGATAGTCGGCGGTGCTCTTCGCCCGCTCGCTGTCGTCGCGGGTCAGGCCCACCACCTGATCGGGTGAGGTCAGTTGGGTGTCCTTCTGCTGCGACACCCGCCACCCAGCGACACCGAGCACCCCGGCACCGGCGAGACCGACCACCAGCGCGGCCCCCCAAGCGATCTTGCGGCGGCGGGACCAGCCACCGGATCGCTCGTCGGGATCGCCCCCGGAGTCTCGGGTGCTCAGCTGGATCGGCTCTTCGGTCAGCTCGACCGGCTCACGGCCGCCGTCGAGCGACCGCTGGGTGAGATGTGCGTCGGACATAGCCGACACCGTACGCGAACGGCAGGTGGCGCACGTCAGGTCTGCGGAAGCGCTCCGTAGACTTGTCCGGTGACCGAGAGACTGGATGCCCGACGCCCCGACGCCCCGACCCTTGCCGGCCAGTATCAGCCCGGTGAGGTAGAGCAGCGACGGTACGAGCAGTGGGTAGCCGGCGGGCACTTCCGGGCCTCCGCCGACAGCGACAAGCCCCCCTTCACCATCGTCATCCCGCCGCCGAACGTCACCGGCTCTCTGCACATGGGCCACGCGTTCGAGCACACGCTGATGGACGCGTTGACCCGTCGCAAGCGGATGCAGGGTTTTGAGGCGCTGTGGCTGCCCGGGATGGACCACGCCGGCATCGCCACCCAGAACCTGGTCGAGCGTCAGCTCGCCGCCGAGGGGCTGTCCCGACATGACCTCGGTCGGGAGAAGTTCGTCGAGCGGGTCTGGCAGTGGAAGGCCGAGTCCGGTGGGGCGATCCTCGGTCAGATGCGCCGCCTCGGCGATTCCGTCGACTGGGACCGCGAGCGCTTCACCATGGACGAGGGGCTGAGCCGCGCCGTCCAGACGATCTTCAAGAAGCTCTTCGACGACGGCCTCATCTACCGGGCCAACCGGATCATCAACTGGTGTCCGCGGTGCCTCACGGCACTCTCCGACATCGAGGTCGAGCACACCGACGACGACGGCGAGCTGATCTCGATCCGCTACAGCGACGAGGTCGTGGTGGCCACCACCCGGGCCGAGACGATGCTCGGCGACACCGCCGTGGCGGTGCACCCCGACGACGAGCGCTACCAGCACCTGATCGGCACCGAGGTCGAGCTGCCGCTGACCGGCCGTCGGATCCCGATCGTCGCCGACGCGCACGTCGACCCGTCCTTCGGCACCGGCATGGTCAAGGTGACCCCGGCCCATGACCCGAACGACTTCGAGATCGGCCAGCGGCACGACCTGCCCGCGCTGACTGTGATGGACGAGCGGGGTGTGATCACCGTCCCCGGCCCGTTCGAAGGGCTGGACCGGTTCGAGGCGCGCCCGGCGATCGTGGCAGCGCTGCGGGAGCAGGGCCGGATCGTCGCCGAGAAGCGCCCGTACGTGCACGCCGTCGGGCACTGCTCGCGGTGCAAGACCACCGTCGAGCCGCGGCTGTCGTTGCAGTGGTTCGTCAACACCGCCCCGCTGGCCCAGGCCGCGGGTGACGCGGTGCGCGACGGCCGGGTCCGCATCGAGCCGGCCGAGCTGGCCAAGCGCTACTTCGCCTGGGTCGACAACATGCACGACTGGTGCATCTCCCGCCAGCTGTGGTGGGGGCACCGCATCCCGGTCTGGTACGGCCCGGCCGGTGAGATCGTCTGCGTCGGCCCGGACGAGGCGCCGCCGACCGGCGAGGGCTGGCACCAGGACGAGGACGTCCTGGACACCTGGTTCTCCAGCGGCCTGTGGCCGTTCTCCACACTGGGCTGGCCCGAGCAGACCCCGGACCTGGCGAAGTTCTACCCGACCAGCGTGCTGGTCACCGGGTACGACATCCTGTTCTTCTGGGTCGCCCGGATGATGATGTTCGGCCTCTACGCGATGGACGGCCGGCCGCCCTTCGACGTGGTCGCGCTGCACGGCATGGTGCGCGACCAGTTCGGCAAGAAGATGTCGAAGTCGTTCGGCAACGTGGTCGACCCGCTGGACTGGATCGACCGGTACGGCGCCGACGCCACCCGGTTCACCCTGGCCCGGGGCGCGAACCCCGGCCAGGACGTCCCGGTGAGCGAGGAGTGGTGCCAGGGCTCGCGCAACTTCTGCAACAAGCTCTGGAACGCCACCCGGTTCGCGCTGATGAACGGCGCCCACACCACGGGTGACCTGCCCCCGACCGAGCAGCTCTCCACCGTCGATCGGTGGATCCTGTCCCGGTTGGCGCACGTCACCGCCGAGGTCGACGAACAGTTCGAGGCGTACGAGTTCGCCAAGGTGTGCGACCTGCTGTACCACTTCGCGTGGGACGACGTCTGCGACTGGTACGTCGAGCTGAGCAAGCCGGTGCTCGCCGAGGGCGGCGAGCGGGCCGAGGCCAGCCGTCGGGTGCTCGGGCATGTGCTCGACCAGCTGCTGCGGCTGCTGCACCCGGTGATTCCGTTCGTCACCGAGGAGTTGTGGCTCGCGCTGACCGGCGGCGAGACGGTGCAGGCCGCCGCCTGGCCGGTGGCCGACCGGTCGCTGGTCGACGACGCCGCCGAGGCCGAGCTGCTCGGCGTGCAGCGGGTGGTCACCGAGATCCGCCGGTTCCGTTCCGACCAGGGGCTGCGTCCCACGCAGCGGGTGGCCGCCCGGCTGGACGGGCTGTCCGGTGCGGGTATCGCGGCCCACGAGCCGCTGATCCGTTCGCTGGTCCGGCTGGACCCGGCCGGTGACGACTTCCAGGCCAGCGCCACGCTGGCCATGCCCGGCGCGGTCGGTGTCGCGTTGGACACGCGGGGGTCGATCGACGTGGCCGCCGAGCGGGCCCGGCTGACCAAGGACCGCGCGGCGGCCGAGAAGGAGGCCGCGCAGGCCCGGGCGAAGCTCGGCAACCCGGCCTTCATCGGGAAGGCCCCCGAGCCGGTGGTCGCGAAGATCCGCGACCGGCTCGCCACCGCCGAGGCCGACCTGGTCCGGATCGACGCTGCTCTGGAGACACTGCCCTCGTGACCGACCGTACCGATTTCGCCGCCGTCGAAGCCGAGCTGAACGCCCGCGGTTTCACCCGCATGGTCTTCGAGCTGGACCGGATCGAGTCGCTGCTCGACCTGCTCGGCAGCCCGCAGCGGGCGTACCCCGCGATCCACCTGACCGGCACCAACGGTAAGACGTCCACCGCGCGGATGATCGACTCGCTGTTGCGGGCGTTCGGGCTGCACACCGGCCGCTACACCAGCCCGCACCTGGAGACCGTGCGGGAGCGGATCAGCCTGGACGGGGAACCGGTCAGCGAGGAGCGGTTCGCGGCGGTGTATCAGGAGATCAAACCGCTGGCCGAGCTGGTCGACGCGCGGTCGGACGAGCCGCTGACGTACTTCGACATGACCACCGCCCTGGCGTTCGCGACGTTCGCCGACGCGCCGGTCGACATCGCGGTTGTCGAGGTCGGTCTCGGCGGTGCCGAGGACGCCACGAACGTTCTCCAGGCCGGGGTCTGTGTGATCACCCCGATCGGGTTGGACCACACCGAGTGGCTCGGCGACACGCTCCAGGACATCGCGTTGGCCAAGGCCGGCATCATCCACCCGGGCGCCACCGTGATCGCGGCAGCGCAGGAGGAGGAAGCGGCGGGCCCGCTGCTCGAACGCTGCGCCGAGGTCGGGGCCACCATCGCCCGGGAGGGCGGCGAGTTCGGCGTGCTCGGTCGGGCGGTCGCGGTCGGCGGTCAGGTGCTGCGCCTCCAGGGCCTGGGTGGCGTGTACGACGACGTGTTCATCCCGCTGCACGGCGCCCACCAGGCGCAGAACGCGGCGGTGGCGCTCGCCGCGGTGGAGGCGTTCCTGGGTGCGGGGGCTCGACGTCAGCTCGACATCGAGGCGGTCCGGGAGGGTTTCGCCTCGACCAGCTCCCCGGGCCGGCTGGAGCGGGTCCGTAACGCCCCGACCGTCCTGCTGGACGGGGCGCACAACCCGCACGGCATGAAGGCCACCGTCACCGCGCTCCAGGAGGAGTTCGCGTTCAGCAAGCTGGTCGCCGTGCTCGGCGTCCTCGCCGACAAGGACGCGGAAGGGCTGCTGGAGCTGCTGGAGCCGGTGGTCGACCAGGTGGTGGTCACCCGCAACAGCTCGCCACGGGCGATGCCGACGGAACAGCTGGCCGCGCTGGCCGCCGAGATCTTCGGCGAGGAGCGGGTGGCCTCGGCCGAGGAGATGCCGGATGCGATCGAGCTGGCGGTGGCGATGGCCGAGGAGGACGTCCCCGGTGAGCTGAGCGGGGTCGGGGTGCTGGTCACTGGGTCCGTGGTGACTGTCGCCGACGCGCGCCGGCTGCTGAAGCGATGACCAGCCCGGAGCGGGACCCGCACACCGCCGAGGACCCGACCGGTCCGCCGGTCGAGCCGCCGGTGGGGGAGCAGCCCACGGCCGGGCAGCCACGGCGCTCCGGGTTGCGCAACCCGGAGCGGGCGGTACGCGGTCTCGGTGCGGGCACGCTCAGCCTGGAGGCGCTGGTGCTGCTGCTGGCGATCCAGCCGATCCGGGTGGTCGGCGGTGACCTCGGCGGCGCCGCGATCGGCGCGGTGGTGGCGTTGGCGGTGGCCGCCGTGGTGCTCGCCGGCATGATGCGCCGCCCGTGGGCCTGGAACGCCGGCACCGTGCTGCAGGGCCTGCTGCTGCTGGGCGGTCTGCTGCACTGGTCGCTGCTCGGGCTGGGCATCATCTTCGCCCTGGTCTGGGCGTACGCGTTGCATGTTCGCCGCGTCATCCTCGGCTGAGGACGACCCGTCGGCGACGCCCGGAGGCGGGAGCGGGCCGGGTCAGGCGTCGGCGCGTTCGCGCCACTGGGTGAGGGCGACACCGTGGCCGTCCGGGTCACGGAAGGCCGCCGCCCAGCCCTCCAGCTTGGTGCCCCGGTTGACCACCCGGGGCGCGTACGTGAAGCGGACGCCCGACCCGCGCAACCGTTCGTACGCGGCCTCGATGTCGTTGACCTCGAGGTTGACGTGCACGAGGCGGCGGCTGATGGGCGCCGCCCCGGTCACCTCGCGCAGCACGATCCGGGTCGCCCCGGAGGCGAGGACGGCGTTGTGGGCGCCCTGGTCGACCTCGCTGAAGCCGAGCACGTCGCGGTAGAAGCCGAGCGACCGGGACAGGTCGGTGACCAGGAGGGTGAGGCCCACCCCGCTGATCGGTGCGGCGGGATCCGCTGCCGAGTCGGCGGCGAACCCGAAGATCGCCCGGTCGAACTCCTCGTCGGTCACCGTCTCGGGTGCGGCACCGGCCGGGGAGGGATCGTCCAGCGGAAGGTCGAGCGGGTCCAACGGGTCGGCCGCACCGGGGCCGGACCGCTGCGCGGGCGGCGGGTCGAAGCGCTGCGCCGGCGGGTCGACGGTGTCGTCGGAGGGCGGGATGACAGTGTCGTCCTCCGTGGCGTCGAACCGGTCCGCGACGGGTTCGTCGAAGCGCTCCTCGGCGGGTGAGCGGGGGGCTGGGGTGGCCCGCCGTGGCAGCCCGCCGGCCTGCGGTTCGACGACGACGCCCTCCAACACCACCGGGCCGCCCGGGCTCTGGTGCATCACCACGGGCTCGCGTTCCTCGGCCACGACGCCCGCGTCGTCACGCCGGAGATCGTCACGCCGGGAGTCGGTGCGCAGCGGGTCGGCGCGCACAGGGTCACCGAGCGGGTCCCGGAACGGGTCACCGACCGGGTCACGGAAGTCCTCGCGGAAGTCGTCGTCCGGTGCGCGGTCGGCCCACGGCGGCGCGTCCTGCTGGATCAGCACCTCGTCCATCGCCTCCGCGTCGGCGAACTCCGGCGGGAGGTCGGCGACGGCGGCGGCGGTCTCGGCGTGGGTCGGCACCTCGTCCCAGAGGACCTTGACGTGCCGCTGGTCGTCCAACGCGACCCGGATCGGCAGGGTCTGGCCCAGCGACGGCCACTTGGAGACCGGCACCCTCGGCTCGATGATCTTCTTGGACCGGGGCGGCAGACCCGGGGCGTCGAGCACCAGTTGGAGTTCGCAGCGGCCGAACGCGTACTGCGTGGGTGGTTCCGAGGCGCTGTGCACGTGCCCGACGCCGACCACCCAGGTACGCCCGCCGCCGCGTACGGTCGCCAGCGCGATCGCCAGCACCAGCAGGGCGACCCCGAGAGCCACGATGGCCCAACTGGTCATGCCCAGGCCGAAGAGGACGACGAACGTGGCAACGGTGCCCAGCACCGCGCCGATCAGCTTGCGTACCGGCGCGATGGGTCGGTTCCCGCCATTCGCCACAGTGGACCTCCCGGGGGTCAGGACCAGGCTAGGCCGGATCGGCCACCGGGGGAAAGACCGGCCGCCGCGCCGACGCCGGGGCCGGGTCGCTAGGCTGACCGTACCGACCCCGAGCGTGAAGCGCGTACAGGAGGAACCCAGCGTGTCCAGCAACAGCCCGGAAGAGCGCAGCCTCGTTCTGATCAAGCCCGACGCGGTTCGCCGCGGCCTGGTCGGCGAGGTCCTCTCCCGCTTCGAGCGCAAGGGGCTGCGGATCGACGCGATGGTGCACCGGACGATGGACGCCGCGCTCGCCGACGAGCACTACGCCGAGCACGTCGACAAGGCGTTCTACCCGCCGCTGAAGGACTTCATGACCAGCGGCCCGTTGGTCGCCCTGGTGCTCTCCGGCGACCAGGTCATCGACGTGGTCCGTGGGCTGGTCGGGGCCACCGACGGGCGCAAGGCCGCCGCCGGCACCATCCGCGGTGACCTGTCGCTGTCCAACCGGGAGAACCTCGTGCACGCCTCCGACTCGACGGACAGCGCCAAGCGCGAGATCGCGCTCTGGTTCCCCGAGCTGGGCTGACGCCCCACCGGCCGGGGGCCCGACACCACTGACGGGCCTCCGGCACCACTGACGCCCGAATTCAGCCGGTCGCCGGCACCTTCGCCGGGTTGCCGATCACGTAGATCCCGGTGATCCGTCCGTCGGCCGCGGCGATGGTCAGCGTGTACCGGCTGCCGTCCGCGCGGGTGACCAGCACCGCGGGTTCCGCGTTGAGTTCGATCGGCTCCATGGTCACCTGATGACGTGGGCCGTAGACCCCGGCGTAGAACCGGGCGATCCGGTCCGCGCCGGTGACCGGGTTCAGGGCGGCCCGGGCCCGGCCGCCGCCGTCGTTCCAGGCGGTGGCGTCGGCGGCCACCAGGTCGGTGAGGGTGGCCAGGTCGCCGTCGCGGGCGGCGGCGAGGAACGCGGTCAGCAGCCGCTCCCGCTCCGGGCGGCTGGCGGTGAACCGGCGCTGCTCCTGGCGTACCCGGGCGGTCGCCCGGTGGTACAGCTGCCGGCAGTCGGCGACGGACCGGTCCAGGATCTCGGCGATCTCCGCGTACGGCAGGTCGAAGGCCGTGTGCAGGACGTACACCGCCCGCTCCGGCGGGGTGAGCCGCTCCAGGACGTGCAGCAACGCGGTGGAGAGCGAGTCGCGCAGCTCCACCCGGTCCAACGGCCCGAACGGCGAGGGCGCGGTCGGCACCGGCTCGGGCAGCCACGTGCCCACGTACGTCTCGCGGGCCGCCTGCCGGGCGCGTAGGCGGTCCACTGCCAACCGGGTGACCACCCGGGACAGGTACCGGCGCGGCTCGTCGACCCGTGCCCGGTCCACACCCAGCCAGCGCAGGTACGCCTCCTGGAGCACGTCCTCCGCGTCGTGCAGGCTGCCGAGCAGCCGGTACGCGAGCCCAAGCAGCATCGGCCGGTGCGCCTCGAGCGCACCGGCCGCCTCTGCTGCCGCCTGGGTGGTCACGCCTGGGCCGGAGGCTCCAGCCGCATCGTCACCCCGATCCGATTCCACACGTTGATTGTGGCAATCGCGATGACCAGGTCGGCCAGTTCCTTCTCCGACCAGACCTTCGCGGCGTCATCCCACACCTCGTCCGGCACCCCGTGCTCGCCGAGCCGGGTGACCGCGTCGGTGAGGGCCAACGCGGCCCGTTCCCGCTCGTCGAAGAAGGGCGACTCGCGCCAGGTGGCGACCGCGAACAGCCGCCGGCTCGATTCGCCGCCGGCGAGCGCGTCCCGGCTGTGCATGTCCACGCAGTACGCGCACCCGTTGATCATCGACGCCCGGAGCTTCACCAGCTCCAGCACCGTGTGGTCGACGTTCGTCTGGACGTACTTCTCCAACCCGAGGACGGCCTTGTACGCCTGCGGCACGACCTCGGTCGGGTTCATCCGTTGCACGACTACCTCCTGATCGGTTCCGACACCCATACGACGGTTGCGCCGGGCGGGGCGTGACAACCGGGACTGTGACCCCGCTCATGCCGGCGGCGATCGGGGGCGACTGACGACCGACGGCCGGCGTTCGCGTCCGCGTCACCCGGGCCGCCGCTCACTGTCACCTCCGCCCGATAGACCCACGGGGTCAACCCATGATCGGGAGGAAGCATGACCGAGCTTGATCGACGTACCCTGCTGCGCACCGGCCTGATGGTCGGCGCCGGAGCCGCCGGCGGCGCGCTGCTGGGCGGTGCCGGCGCGAACGCCGCCCCGGCCTGGCGCCCGGCGGCGCGCCCGGTGCTCACCCACGGGGTGCAGAGCGGCGACGTGACCGCGGACTCGGCGCTGGTCTGGACGCGGGCCGACCGGCCGGGCCGGATGCTGGTCGAGGTGAGCCGACGACCGGACTTCCGGGGGGCGCGTCAGCTGCGCGGTCCGGTGCTCACCCCGAACGGCGACTTCACCGGGAAGGTCCGGCTGCGGGGCCTGCCGGACGCCGAGCGGCTGCACTACCGGGTGCGGGTGGAGAGCCTGGATCGGCACGGGGTGGTCAGCGAGCCGCTGACCGGGACGCTGACCACCGCGCCGGGACGGCACCGCCGACGTGACGTGAAGTTCGTCTGGACCGGCGACGTGGTCGGGCAGGGCTGGGGCATCGCCCCCGACTTCGGCGGCATGTCGATCTTCCGGGCGATGCGGCAGGCCCGACCGGACTTCTTCCTGTGCAGCGGCGACACGGTGTACGCCGACGGCCCGCTGGTCGAGTCGGTGACGCTGCCCGACGGGCGGATCTGGCGCAACCTGGTCACACCGGAGAAGAGCAAGGTCGCCGAGACGCTGGCCGAGTATCGCGGGCAGTTCGCCTACAACCTGCTCGACGAGCACCTGCGGGAGTTCGCCGCGGCGGTGCCGCAGATCAACCAGTGGGACGACCATGAGGTCCTGAACAACTGGTACCCGGGCGAGATCCTGGACGACCCGCGCTACACCGAGCGGCGGGTGGACGTGCTCGCCGCGCGGGCCCGCCAGGCGTTCAACGAGTGGCTACCGGTGCCGGTCGACGGGCCGATGTACCGGCGGCTGTCGTACGGGCCGTCGCTTGACGTGTTCGTGCTCGACATGCGCACCCACAAGGACCCGAACGACGGCAACACGTACGCCGACCCGAAGCGTGGTCTGCTCGGCCGGCAGCAGCGGGAGTGGCTGATCCGGGAGCTGAAGCGCTCCACGGCGACCTGGAAGGTGATCGCCAACGACCTGCCGATCGGAGTGGTGGTGCCGGACGGTCCGGGCGCGCAGGAGGGTGTCGCGCAGGGCGACCCGGGTGCGCCGGCGGGTCGGGAGCTGGAGTTCGCCGAGGTGCTGCGGGCCACCCACCGGGCCGGGGTGACCGGCATGGTCTTCCTCACCGCCGATGTGCACTACTCCGCCGCGCACCACTACGACCCGTCCCGCGCGGCGGTCGGCGACTTCACCCCGTTCTGGGAGTTCGTCTCCGGCCCGGCGCACGCCGGCGCGTTCGGCCCGAACGCGTTGGACGGCACGTTCGGGCCCCGGGCGGCCTTCGTGCACGCGCCGCCGGTGGCCAACACGTCTCCGGCGGAGGGCTTCCAGCACTTCGGTGAGGTCACCATCGACGGTGAGTCCGAGGCCCTGACGGTCCACCTGCGCGACCGGGACGGCGCCTCGCTGTGGAGCACCACCCTCCCGGCCCCCTGACCACAGCTCGTTGATCGTGAGGTTGGCGGGGCGGACTGGGCAACCTGCCGTCCGCCAACCTCATGATCAGCGGCGGTCGCCGCCGGGAGTGAGGACCGGCAGGGCGGGCACCGTCCGCTCGTTGGAGTCGGCCGACATGGAGGGCTCGGGGGTCGTCGGCGCGGGGGACGTCGGCGTGGCGGCCGGTGTGGCGGGGACCACCTTTCCCCGGCCGGAGAACCGGCGTCCCACCCCGATCATCGGCTGCTCCACCCAGCGGTAGAGCAGATCGGCGGCGAGCAGACCGACCACCGTGGTGGCGACGAACAACCGGGTGCTGTGCCCGGCGTACGACGGGACCAACGCGATCACCGTCGTCATGGCGAGGTACTGCACCAGGTACAGCGAGTAGGAGCGTTCGCCCACGAACACCAGCGGTCGCCAGGAGAGCAGCTTCGTCGGCAGGCCCGAGGCCAGCATGGCCGGGAGCAGCACCGCCACCGCCACCGCGTAAACGCCGATCATCAACTCCGAGTGACCGTCCTCGGCGGGCGGCCAGTACGGCAGCGACAGGTGCACGGCGACGAACCCGACGAGTACGGCGAGGGACGCCACCGGATGGGTCAACGGCCGGAACAGCGCGTACCCCCGGGGGTGGTGCATGACGACCGCCAGCAGACAACCCACCAGGATCGACACGTAGTGGATCGGCCAGTAGGGCCAGTCCTTCTCGAACGGGATCAGCGCGACCAGAGCGGCGATGGCCAGCAGCGTCACCGCCATCCGGCGCAGGAACGCGGTGCGGACGAACACGAAGGCGAGCAGCGGCCAGACCAGGTAGAACTTCCACTCGATCGCGATCGTCCAGGAGTGCGGGAACGCCTGGTTCGGCGCGAACTCGTTGACCATGAGCAGGTAGAACGGCATCGACTCGCGCAGCCTCGCGCTGGCGCCGTTGAGGTGCGCGAGGGCGTATGTCGCGGCGAGCACCACCAGGTAGACCGGCAGGATCCGGAAGATGCGCCGGACGTAGAAGGACCGCAGCGACACCCGCCCCCGCGACTCCTCCTCGCGCAGCATCAGCGTGGTGATCAGGAAGCCGGAGAGCACGAAGAACAGTTGGACGCCGACCCAGCCGGACAGCCAGGTCCATCGCGGCCCCCCGAAGTGGAAGGCGACGACGATCACCGCGGCGATCGCACGGAGCCCGTCGAGGGCAGGAAACCGGCGCATCGCTCGGTATTCGGCGTAACTTATCGTGGCCACTCGCTGAATTCTGGGGAGCGGCACACAACGCGTCAAGGCGGCTCTCTGACGCCGCCTCGCTCCGGAACGCCACCCTCCCCGTGACCCCGAGCCGTCGAGCGGGGTGACAACTCCATGATCAACAAGGGTCGGGTGCCGGTCTTGCCAGCGCCGTTCGGCCCGGGCAGGCCGAACAGCTCCCCGTTGCCGACCGTCAGGTCGACGCCGCGGACCGCCTGGACCTTACGACGCTGTGACCCGCAGGTTAGGAGCCACGGGGGAAGGTGGGAAACGGATTCGGATCGAGCCGAATGCTCAGGCCGAGACGTCCGCCGGCTCGTCACCGACGAGCTGTACCAGTGCCAGACCGGCCGGTTCCAGGCCGTACAACACCAGCCGGCCCACCCGGCGACGATGCACCACACCGGCGGCCAGCAGCGCGGAGAGCTGCTCCGACACCGTGCTCGGGGCGAGCCCCAGAGCGGCCGCGAGGCCAGCGGTGGTGGCTGGCCGCGCCAGCGCCCGCAGCACCTGGGCACGACCTCGGCCGACCAGCATCGCCAGCCGGTCCGTGACCGGTGTCGTCCGGGCCGTCGAGGTCGGCCCACCCTCGGCGAGCACCACCGCCCCGCGCGCCTGGTAGGAGACGGCGATGATCTCCGGATGGTCGGTGGCGCAGATGAGTGCTCCCTGCGCGAAGACCAGGGGAATCAGCAGCAGCCGCTGGTTCACCGCCGTGAACTCCTGCTCCGACGGCTTCACCAGCGTCAGCACCGGCTTGTCCCAGCGCACCCGCTCGTGCAGGTCGGCCAGCAGCGCGTCCGGACCGTACGCGGCGAGCGCCCGGGCCCGGTGCAGCACCTCCTCGTCCAGCGCCGCCTGCATCGCCGGCCACCACGGTGCGATGGCCGCGTCCCAGTACGCCTCGATGCCGTCGGCGAGTCGCTCCAGGGCGGCCCGCCGGTCCGTGACGAACGGGCGGAGCCACTCCGGCAGGTCGTCCGGCTGGTAGTAGTGGGGGATCTGCTCGGCGATCACCTCAGCCGGCGTCGCGCGCAGCTCGGCGAGCTGGTCGGCCAGGGTCGGCGCGGCCGACGTGGGGATCGGGCTGAGGAAGTCCGGTGCGGGTAGGCCGACGGTCAGCAGCCGGGCCGGCGCGGTCGCCGGCACCTCGTCGAGCACCCGCCGTGCGTGCCGCGCCCAGGCGGTGTACGGCCAGGGCGCCTGCACCGGATGGCGGTGCAGCACGAACAGGCTGGTCAGCACCTCCCAGAGCGGGCTGGTGGCGATCCGGGTGCGGGACAGGGTCGGCTCGTCCAACTCGATCCGGATCACCCGGTCAGCCTAGGGTGCCGGAGCGCGCGTCACTCGGCGGTGGGGTGGGGTGCGGGTCTTGTATCGTTGAGCACCGTAAGGCGATGACCCGGCCATCACCGGTGAGCCTCCGGAAGAACAGCCGGGCGACCGGCCCAGTAGAACCGGACGGGTGCGGCCCGTCACAGCCGGCAATGAGCGGGCGGTCGATCCTGACCGCCAAGCGGGGTGGTACCGCGGGCCACCCGGGAGCGCCGTCGTCGGCGTACCCGGACGGTTCGTCCTCGCAGACCCACGTTGAGTGAGCTGCGAGGAGAGCGACCCCCGATGGCCTATCCGTTGCACGACCCGACCGCCGCCGGTGTGCCGGCGAGCCCGGACCTGCCCGCGGTCGAGCGCCGGGTGCTGGAGCACTGGACGGCCGACAAGACCTTCGAGGCCAGCGTCGAGGCCCGTCCCGCCGGCACCGACGGCAAGAACGAGTACGTCTTCTACGACGGCCCGCCGTTCGCCAACGGTCTGCCGCACTACGGTCACCTCTTCACCGGCTACGTCAAGGACGTGGTGCCGCGCTACCAGACCATGCGCGGCCGGCACGTCGAGCGGCGCTTCGGGTGGGACTGCCACGGCCTGCCCGCCGAGGTGGTGGCCGAGAAGCAGCTCGGCATCACCAGCAAGGCGGAGATCATCGACCTGGGCGTGGCCCGGTTCAACGAGGCCTGCCGGACCTCGGTGCTGGAGTTCACCCAGGACTGGGAGCGGTACATCAACCGGCAGGCCCGCTGGGTCGACTTCACCAACGACTACAAGACCCTCGACCTGGACTACATGGAAAGCGTCATGTGGGCCTTCAAGACCCTGCACGACAAGGGTCTGATCTACGAGGGTTTCCGGGTGCTGGCGTACTGCTGGCGCTGCGAGACGCCGCTGTCGAACACCGAGACCCGGATGGACGACGTCTACCGGGACCGGCACGACCCCACCCTGTCGGTGTGGTTCGAGCTGACCGCCGACGAGTCCGCCCCGGAGCTGGTGCGCGGGCCGGTCAAGCTGGGCGTCTGGACCACCACGCCGTGGACCCTGCCGTCGAACCTGGCGCTCGCCGTCGGCCCCGACATCGAGTACGCGGTCCTGGAGCGCGAGGGCGAGCGGTTCGTGGTCGGGGCGGCGCGGCTGGCCGCGTACGCCAAGGAACTGGACGGGTTCGAGCAGGTCGGCACCGTGTACGGCCGGGACCTGGCCGGACGCCGCTACACGCCGCTGTTCGACTTCCTCGTCGAGCAGGCCGGGGAGAACGCCTACCAGGTGCTCGGCGCGGAGTTCGTCACCACCGAGGACGGCACCGGGATCGTGCACCTGGCCCCGGCCTTCGGTGAGGACGACCAGAACGTCTGCAACGCCGCCGGCATCCCCACCATCGTCACCGTGGACGACCACACCCGGTTCACCGCGCTGGTCCCGCCGTACCAGGGTGAGCAGGTCTTCGACGTCAACAAGCCGGTGATCCGGGAGCTGAAGGACCGGGGGGTGGTGCTCAAGCAGGACACCTACACCCACTCGTACCCGCACTGCTGGCGCTGTGACACCCCGCTGGTCTACAAGGCGGTCTCGTCGTGGTTCGTCGCCGTGACGAAGTTTCGGGACCGGATGGTCGAGCTGAACCAGGAGATCAACTGGACGCCGGCGCACATCAAGGACGGCTCGTTCGGCAAGTGGCTGGCCAACGCCCGGGACTGGTCGATCAGCCGTAACCGGTTCTGGGGCTCGCCGATCCCGGTGTGGAAGTCCGACGACCCGAACTACCCGCGCCTGGACGTCTACGGCTCCCTCGCCGACATCGAGCGGGACTTCGGCGTACGCCTGACCGACCTGCACCGGCCCGAAGTGGACGACCTGGTCCGCCCCAACCCGGACGACCCGAGCGGTCAGTCGATGATGCGCCGGGTGCCGGAGGTGCTGGACTGCTGGTTCGAGTCCGGTTCGATGCCGTTCGCCCAGGTGCACTACCCGTTCGAGAACGCGGACTGGTTCGAGCACCACTACCCGGGTGACTTCATCGTCGAGTACATCGGGCAGACCCGCGGCTGGTTCTACACGATGCACGTGCTGGCCACCGCGCTGTTCGACCGGCCGGCGTTCCGCAACTGCCTGAGCCACGGCATCCTGCTCGGCTCGGACGGGCGCAAGATGTCCAAGAGCCTGCGCAACTACCCGGACGTCTACCACGTCTTCGACTCGTACGGCTCGGACGCGATGCGCTGGATGCTGATGTCGTCGCCGGTGCTGCGCGGCGGGGACATGGCGGTGACCGAGACGCTGATCCGCGACGCGGTACGCCAGGTGCTGCTGCCGCTGTGGAACGTCTGGTACTTCTTCACGCTCTACGCCAACGCCGACGGGTATCAGGCGCGGCGGCGCACCGACTCCACCCATCTGCTCGACAGGTACATCCTGGCGAAGACGAACGAGCTGGTGTCGACGGTCGGCGCGCAGATGGACGCGTACGACATCTCCGGCGCGTGCGCCACCGTCCGGTCCTACCTGGACGCGCTGACCAACTGGTACGTGCGCCGGTCCCGGGACCGGTTCTGGTCCGGTGACGCCGACGCGTTCGACACCCTGTCGATGGTGCTGGAGACGCTCTGCCGGGTGGTGGCGCCGCTCGCGCCGCTGACCGCGGAGGAGATCTGGCGTGGGCTCACCGGTGAGCGGTCGGTGCACCTGACCGACTGGCCCTCGGCGGAGGAGTTCCCGGCCGACCACGACCTCGTCGCCGCGATGGACAACGTGCGGGCGGTCGCCTCGGCGGCGCTGTCGCTGCGCAAGGCCAAGGGGCTGCGGGTGCGCCTGCCGCTGTCGACGCTGACAGTGGCCTCGCCGGCGGCGGAGCAGTTGCGCCCGTTCGCCGACCTGGTCGCCGACGAGGTCAACGTGAAGACGGTGGAGTTCAGCGCGGAGCTGTCCGCGTACTGCGAGCAGGTGTTGACGGTGGTGCCCCGGGCCCTCGGCCCGCGCGTCGGCAAGCAGGTGCAGCAGGTGATCAAGGCGGTCAAGGCCGGTGACTGGGAGCTGGTCGACGGCGCCCCGGTGGCCGCCGGTGTCACCCTCGCCGAGGGCGAGTACGAGCTGCGCCTGATCGCGGCCGACGCCGAGCACTCCGCCCCGCTGCCCGGCGGCGAGGGCGTGGTGGTGCTGGACACCGACGTCACCCCGGAGCTGGCCGCCGAGGGGCTGGCCCGCGACGTGGTGCGGGTGGTGCAGCAGGCCCGCCGGGACGCCGACCTGGACGTCTCGGACCGGATCGTGGTGTCGGTGTCGGCGTCCGACGAGGTGCGCGCGGCGGTGGCGGGGTACCTCGACTTCGTGGCCGGCGAGGTCCTGGCCGACTCGGTGGACTTCGCCGAGGGCCTCGACGGCTTCGCCGGCGAGGTCGGCGAGGGCGAGCGGGTCACGGTCACCGTCCGCCGGTCGTAGCACGCGGGGCGGACGCCGCCGCACCTCCGTCTGCGGGGTGTGGCGGCGTCCGCTACCGTGACACCGCCCGCTCGCACCTCATCTGCCGGAGGACCAGTGCCCCTGCTCTACACCATCGGCAAGCTGACCGTGGCGCCCACGCTGCGGGTGGCGTTCCGCCCGACCGTGGAGGGTCTGGAACACGTGCCGGAGACCGGCGGCGCGATCTTCGCCGGCAACCATCTCTCGGTGGCCGACGAGCTGTTCCTCGGCACCGTCGTGCCCCGGCACCTGGCGTTCTGGGCGAAGTCGGAGTACTTCAAGGGCGCCGGCGTGAAGGGCGCGATCTCCAAGTTCGTGCTCACCGGCCTGGGCGCGATCCCGGTCGAGCGGGCCGGCGGTCGGGCGGCGCTGTCCGCGTTCGACGCGGCGATCCCGGCGCTCAAGGGCGGTGACCTGGTGGTGGTCTACCCGGAGGGCACCCGCTCGCCGGACGGCAAGCTCTACCGGGGGCGTACCGGCGCGGCCCGGCTGGCCATCTCGGCCGGCGTGCCGATCATCCCGGTCGGCATGATCGGTACGGACAAGGCGCAGCCGATCGGCGCCCGGGTGCCCCGGCCGGGCGCTGCCAAGATCACGGTCCGGTTCGGCAAGCCGCTGGACTTCACCGGCCGGCCGGACGATCGCACCTCGCTACGGCAGATGACCGACGAGCTGATGAGTGAGATCCAGAAGCTCACCGGCCAGGAGTACGTGCCGCGCTACGCCCCGCCGCGGGCCCACCCGGACCCGACCCGCGACGCCTGAGGGCACGGCTCAGCCCCGTTCGGGCTGCACGATCTGGGCGCGCAGGCTGGCCAGCAGGTCGGCGCTGTCGGCCACCGAGAGTCGGGTGAACACGCCGGTGGCGATGCTGCCGTGGTCGACCGACGTGCAGACCACCACGTCACTGCCGTCGGCGCTACCCACCGCGCATCGTTCGTGCCGGCCCCGGACACCGGTGTCCACGCTCTCCGGGGCGCTCAGCGCGTACCGATCGGTGAGCCGGCTGATCTCGGCCTCCGCGTCCGACTCCGGACTGAACCGGAAGCCGGTGCCGCCGAAGACCGTCACCCGCTTGCCGCTCGTCGTGGCGTAGACGCCGGCGAAGGTGTCCTCGGCCAGCCAGTGTTCCTTGCGTACCTCGTTCTCCAACTTCTTGGCGGTCTCGGTGCTGCGGTTGTCCTGGCGCAGGCTGAGGTCGTCCACCTGGACGGGCAGTGCCGCCCGCGCCGGGTACTGGGCCGAGATCGGGAACCCGTAGTAGGCGGGGCAGCCACAGCAGCAGGCCAGCGTGAGCAGCAGCAGCCACGGCCAGCGGCGTCGTCGGCGGACCGGGACCGGCACGTACCCCTTGGGCGCCTGCCAGCCCGGCGGCGGGGCGGGCGGTGGCGCGGTGAACCGCTTGCCCCGGCGCTGCTTGGGCACCTTCGGCGGCGCGGGTGGCGACATCGGTCGGGCCGGCACCATGGGTCCGGCGGCTCGCGGCGCGCTCGGGGCGGCCGGCGGCGGCGCCACAGGTCCGACGGCGCGCGGTGCGATCGGGGCCGACGGCGACACCGGATACGGCCCGACCGGGGGAGCGGGCGGCCCGGAGGACCACTGCCGGGTCTCCGGCGGCGCCGGGTACGACAACGTCGGTGGCAGCGGCGGCAGCTCGGCGGAGGGCAGGTCCCAGCCGCCGGTGTCCACGCCGGCCCACGGGTCGACGGGCGTCTGGTGCTCGGGCGGCCCGACGGAGACCGGCGGGACAGGGGTCGGCTCGGCCGACTCGCCCCAGGCGGCCCGGCGGGGCAGCGGCGGCGGCACCGGAGCCGAACCGCTCCACCTGGGCGCCGGGACCTCCGCGGTGGCGGCAGGTTCCGGCTCGTCCGGCGGGTCCGGCTGGCCCGAGGGGTCCGGGGGGTCCGGCTGGGTCGGTGGTTTCGGCTTGTCCGGCTGGTCCGAGGGGTCCGGCTGTTCCGAGCGGTCCGGCTGGGTCCGGGGTTCGGGTGGGGAGGTCGGCTCGTCGGCGACCGCCGGGTCCCGCTCCGGCTCGGTGCCCGGGGTGCTCCCGTCGGCCGGCCGTGCTCCCGGCTGGGGGTCCGGCATCGCGGCAATCTCCTCTCGCGCCGATCCGAGGTTAGTACCGCGCCGCCACCACCGCCGATCGGGCGTGCGCGCGATCCGCGCCGGGCGAACGCGTACCCTTGGGCATCATGAGTGCCCCGTCCACGACGCCGCGCGCGGCCGCGACCAATTCCGTGTGGTCCCAGCTCGAGCCGCTGCTGCCCCAGGTCTCCAAGCCCATCCAGTACGTCGGTGGCGAGTTGGGTGCGGTCACGAAGGACTGGGACGCCGCCACCGTGCGCTGGGCGCTGATGTATCCCGACGCGTACGAGGTGGGCCTGCCCAACCAGGGCGTGCAGATCCTCTACGAGGTGCTCAACGAACTGCCCGACACCCTCGCCGAGCGGACGTACGCGGTCTGGCCGGACCTGGAGACGCTGATGCGCACGCACGGCGTGCCGCAGTTCACCGTCGACGCGCACCGGTCGGTGCGCGGCTTCGACGTGTTCGGCATCTCCTTCTCCACCGAGCTGGGCTACACCAACATGCTCACCGCGATCGACCTGGCCGGCATCCCGATGCTGTCCGCCGACCGCACCGACGCCGACCCGGTGATCGTGGCCGGTGGGCACGCCGCGTTCAACCCGGAGCCGATCGCCGACTTCATCGACGCCGCGGTGCTCGGCGACGGTGAGGAGGCGGTCCTGGAGATCACCGCGATCGTCCGGGAGTGGAAGGCCGAGGGCTCCCCGGGTGGCCGCGACGAGCTGCTGCTGCGGCTGGCCCGCACCGAGAGCGTCTACGTGCCGCGCTTCTACGACGTCGACTACCTGCCCGACGGCCGGATCCAGCGGGTCGTGCCGAACCGGGCGGACGTGCCGTTCCGGGTGCACAAGCGCACGACGATGGACCTGGACGCCTGGCCGTACCCGAAGAAGCCCCTCGTGCCGCTGGCCGAGACGGTGCATGAGCGGTACGCGGTGGAGATCTTCCGGGGCTGCACCCGGGGTTGCCGGTTCTGCCAGGCCGGGATGATCACCCGGCCGGTGCGGGAGCGGTCGATCACCACGGTCGGGCAGATGGTCCGCGAGGGTCTGGAGTTCTCCGGCTTCTCCGAGGTCGGCCTGCTGTCGCTCTCCTCGGCGGACCACTCCGAGATCGGCGACATGTGCTCCGGCCTCGCCCAGCAGTACGAGGGCACGAACGTCTCGCTGTCGCTGCCGTCGACCCGGGTGGACGCCTTCAACATCGACCTCGCGCAGGAGCTGTCCCGCAATGGTCGGCGTACCGGCCTGACCTTCGCCCCGGAGGGCGGGTCGGAGCGGATCCGCAAGGTCATCAACAAGATGGTGTCGAAGGAAGACCTGATCCGGACAGTCGTCACCGCGTACACCAACGGCTGGCGACAGGTGAAGCTCTACTTCATGTGCGGCCTGCCCACCGAGACCGACGAGGACGTCCTCGAGATCGCGGAGATGGCCCACGAGGTGATCAGGGCCGGCCGCGCCGCGACCGGCTCCAAGGACATCCGCTGCACGGTCTCGATCGGCGGGTTCGTGCCGAAGCCGCACACCCCGTTCCAGTGGGCGGCGATGGACCGTCCGGAGGTCATCGACCACCGGCTCAAGATCCTCAAGCAGGCCATCAACGCGGACCGCTCGCTGGGCCGGGCCATTGGCTACCGCTACCACGACGGCGAGCCGTCCCTCATCGAAGGGCTGCTCTCCAGGGGTGACCGCCGGGTCGGCTCGGTCATCCGCAAGGTCTGGGAGAACGGCGGCCGGTTCGACGGGTGGAGCGAGCACTTCTCGTACCAGCGGTGGGTGGACGCGGCGGCCGAGACGCTGCCCGCGTACGGGGTGGACCTCGACTGGTTCACCACCCGTCAGCGCGACGAGCTGGAGGTCCTGCCCTGGGACCACCTCGACTCGGGCCTGGACAAGGACTGGCTCTGGCAGGACTGGCAGGACTCGGTGAGCGGGTTCGAGCAGGACGACTGCCGGTGGACGCCCTGCTTCGACTGCGGCGTCTGCCCGTCGATGGACACCGAGATCCAGATCGGCCCCACCGGCAAGAAGCTGCTGCCGCTCACGCCGCTGGGCGGCAACGGCATGAAGGTTCCGTCGGGCCACTCGCACCCCTGACCAGGCTGCCGCCGGCTGGCGGCGCCCGACCACCCTCCACATCCGACATGTTTTCCAACGGGCCCACGTCTCGCGGGCCCGTTGGCGTTGTCAGGGCCTCGCCGCGCTGTCGCCCGCACCGGACCCACCGGGATCGGCCGTCATCTGTACCACGTGGTGGTGGCTGGGGCTGCCCCGCCTAGGTCAGACTCGATACGCTGCGTCTGACATGGACCGACCCGGCGGGTCGGGGACGGGGGAGGAATCGCATGGGGAGCATCCCGCCGCCGAGCATCGGCGATCTGCACGTCAGCGTCGAGGACCTGGACGCCGCCGCAGCGTACGTCGAGCGGCTCAGGCAGTACGTCGACGACACCATCAAATACGAGATGGAACGCATCAAGACGCGGATGAAGGGCGACAGCAACAACGCCCAGACCGTCCCGAACGGCACCCCGTTCGGCGCGTACGAGGACGCCGTCATGCAGTGGCGGGCCCTGGAGACCTCCACTGCGAACATGGAAGCGCACCTCACGACGCTCTCCCAGAAGCTCGCCGCGCTGAAGGAGGGCACCGAGGAGATCGCCAAGGCGTTCCGCGACACCGAGGCGCGTAACGGCGCCAACGGCAAGGAGATCGAGCGGCTGCTGGAGTCGGCGTCGCCGCCGCCCACTGCCAGCGGCGCACCCACCTACCCGTACACGGCCTGAGGGGGACGTCATGGCTGGAGGAACCTGGGAGCGGTGCGTCCGCGAGGTGACGCTCTCCGCGGACCCGGAAACGGTCGGTTCGGTCGGAGCGGGCTGGAGCAATCTCTCCAGCGGCCTGCAACAGCTGCGCGACGCGCTCGTCGGTCGGTCGTTCGTCGGCCCGGTCGCGACAGGTCAGGAACGCCCCAACGTCGGCGGTCTGCCCGGGATGCTCGCCGGTTGGAAGGGCAGCGGTGGCGACGCGTACCGCGAGCACCTGGGCAAGATCGGCAAGCAGATCGAGGATCTGATCACCGACGCGACGAACGTCAGTGGCGCGTTGACGCGGATCGAGGGCGACATCCGCAAGTCGGTCTCCACGATCCCGATCCCGCTGATGGACGACTTCGGCTTCAACGAGTGGAGCCTGCCCAACGGCACCGAGCTCGACGACGCCCGCGACGGCGAGAGTTCGTCGGGGTTCCTCGCCGCCCTGCGTCAGGACTACCAGAACAATCCCGCCTCGTACGCCGACGGCGCGTTCCGGGACAAGGCCGACGACCTGGAAGCGACGATGAAGGTCGACGGTCAGGCCGGTGACCAGAAGCGGGGCGGCTGGTGGGACACCAAGTCCCACCTGGACAACTGGTACCGGGACAACCAGCAGGCGGCGAACACCGCGATGGCGCCGCTGCCCCAGGCGGTCTACACGGAGCGTCCCAAGCTGACAGTGGT
Organism: Micromonospora sp. C97; assembly: GCF_018070385.1. NCBI lineage: Bacteria > Bacillati > Actinomycetota > Actinomycetes > Micromonosporales > Micromonosporaceae > Micromonospora > Micromonospora sp. C97. The sequence goes on along the minus strand of NZ_JAGPXU010000027.1, from coordinate 71,578 downwards.
CCCGCCGACAGGCATCGGTGATCCTCCGCGTGACGACGAGAACGACATCAGGCGTGACACCCGGATTCCGCCAACCGGGCGACCCGACATCGGTGGTGGGGATTTCAGCGGGAAGCCCGATATCGGTGGTGGCCCCACCATCGGCAGCAGGCCGCCGGGCATCGGCGAAACGGGCGGCCCGACGTCCACCGTCGGCCCGTTCTCCCCGACCACGCCGGGCGGGATCGGCGAGGGCTCACCCACCGGCGGCACCGGTCAGCTCACCTCCCCGTCGACCGGTTCCAGCTACCCGGGCAGCGACGCTGGCTACAGCAGCGGTCTGGCCGGCGCCAGTCCGAGCGGCGTCAGCGGCCTGGGCGGTGGCATCGGTGGCGGCGGGGTCGGCAGCGCCGGCCTCGGTGGCGCCGGCGGCGGGTTCGGTGGCGGCGGTGCCGGCGTCGGGTCGGCCGGCGGGATCGGTGCCGGTGGTGGCATCGGCGCGGGCGGTGGCATCGGCGTGGGCGGCATCCCCGGCATGGTGGGTGGCGGCAACGGAAAGCTGCCGCCGATGACGAGCGCCGCGAACGCGCTGCGCGCTGCCGCTGCCGCTGGCCCTGGTGGTGCCGGGATGGCGAGCGGCGCGCGTGGTGCGGGCATCGGCGGCGCCGGAATGATGGGCGGCGGCATGATGGGCGGCGCGGGCGGCGCCGGACACGGCGGTGGCGGCGGCTCCGAGCACTCGTCGTGGTTGACTGAGGACGACGATCCGTGGGGCCCCGGTGACGGGGCGTCCCCGGGCGTCCTTCGGTGAGGATGGACGGATGAGGGTGAACGTCGGAAGCCTCCGGCCGGTAGTCGCCTGTCTGCTGGCGGGGTTCCTGGTGGCGGGGGTCGCCCAGCCGGCGGCCGCCGCGCCCCGGCGGGCCGAGCAGTGGTATCTGGACGAGCTGCGGATCGACCAGGTGCACAAGGTCTCGACCGGGCGGGGCGTGGTCGTGGCCGTGCTCGACAGTGGCGTCGAGGCCAGCCACCCCGACCTGCGTGGCCAGGTGCTTGCGGGTGGTCGCAGCTACGGCGCGGCCGGCGACGGCCGGGCCGACGAGGACGGGCACGGCACGCACATCGCCGGCATCATCGCGGCGAAGGGTGGCTCCGACGGTGTGGACGGCATCGCTCCCGGCGCGAAGGTCCTGCCCATCAAGCTGCGCAAGGGCACCGGGAGCAACAGCGAGGCCGCGGTCGCCCTCGGCATCCGGATGGCCGTCGACGGCGGCGCCAAGGTGATCAACATGTCCTTCGGTGGCCCGGGCATGGCCAGCCCTCAAGAGGCGAGCGCGATCAAGTACGCGCTGGACCATGACGTCGTCGTGGTCGGCTCCGCCGGCAACATCAAGAACGGCAGAAACACAGTGAGCAGCCCGGCGAATACCCCGGGCGTGATCGCCGTGACCGGGACGACAAAGGGTGGCAAGTTCTGGTCCGGCTCCGTCCGGGGGCCGGAGGCGGTGGTCGCCGCTCCGGGCGACAGCGTCTACAACATCACCAACGAGGCGGGCTACGGCTGGGGCGACGGGACCTCCGATTCCAGCGCGATCGTCTCCGGCCTGGCCGCGCTGATCCGGGCAAAGTACCCGGACCTCAGCGCTCCGAGCGTGATCAACCGGATCATCCGGACCGCCCGGGACGCCGGCCCGTCCGGACGGGATCCGCAGTACGGCTTCGGGGTGATCGACCCGATGAAGGCGCTGACCGCCAACGTGCCGCCGGTCACCAGCAACCCGCTGCTCGGTCCGGCCGCCGCGACCGATCCGGACCCGGCCGGCACCGGCGGCCCGGCCCGTACCGGGGGTGCGGACGAGGAGTTCGACGTCACCCAGCACGGTGACCGCGGTGGTCCGACCGACCAGCAGGTGATGGTGGTGGGCATCGGCATCGCCGTGGTGCTGGTGTTGCTGCTGGGGCTGGCGGTGTTCCTCATCTGGAACCGGCGGCGCTACCGGCGGGAGGCGGCCCGAGCAGCCCAGATCCCGGACGAGGTGCTCGACCGGGTGACCCCTGGCGCACCTCCGTCGCCGGACGCGTACTACGCCCCGCCACCCGGCTACGCACCTCCTCCCGGCTACCCGCCGCCACCCGGCCACGGCCAGCCCTCCGGCTACGCACCTCCTCCCGGCTACGGCCCGCCGTCCGGTTACGGCCCGCCGGGCGGGCCACCGCCGGTCCCGCCGACAGAGCGGTAACCGGTCCCGATCGTGATGGCCGGCTGGTGACCTCCGGGTCACCGGCCGGCCATCGGCATTCGCACCGGGTGGTCGCGCCCCTGCTGACCGGTTTGCACCCGTCTGCCGGGGCCATTCGGCTGCCCCGGCTGCGTACCGCCACGGGCTCTGCGCCAGGATGGGCGGACACGCAGGTACACCCGAGGAGCCCACGATCGCCAAGAAGCCTCAACCCGAGGGCGGCCAGGCACCGGTCGTCCAGCGCGTCCGCATCCGGTACGCCAAGCGCGGGCCGCTGCGATTCACCTCGCACCGGGACTTCGCCCGGGCGTTCGAGCGCGCGCTACGCCGGGCCGCCGTGCCGGTCGCCTTCTCGCAGGGTTTCCACCCGCACCCGAAGATCTCCTACGCCAGCGCCGCGCCCACCGGGGTGGCCAGCGAGGCGGAGTACCTGGAGATCGCCCTGCAGGCCGCTGTCGACCCGGAGGCGCTGCGCGCCGCGTTGGACGCCGCGCTCTCGCCGGGGCTGGACGTCCTGGACGCTGTGATCGCCGAGGGCGGCAACCTGCCGGAGCGGATCGAGGCGTCGCGCTGGTACATCGAGTTGCCCGAGGTTGACCCGGCGGTGCTGCGCGCCGCCGTGGACGCCTTCGTCGCGGCCGAGGAGGTGCTGGTCGAGCGGATGACCAAGCAGGGGCGACGTACTTTCGACGCCCGCGCCGCCGTGATATCGATCGATGTCCAACTGCCTACGCCGACGCCTTCCGGGGCACCGGCCGTACCGTGTGCGATACTCGAACTGGTCGTGCGGCAGGTCACCCCGTCCGTACGGCCCGATGACGTCCTTTCCGGCCTCCGCGTGGTGGCCGACCTGGAGCCGCCGGTTTCGCCGAGGGTGACCCGGCTGGCTCAGGGCACGTTGACCGCGCAGGGTGCGATCGTGGATCCGTTGGATGCGGACCGCGACGGGGCAGCCATCGTTGGGCACTGACCGACGGTCCGTGCTCTGGCAGGCAGACTTCGGCGGTCGCGCACCACGCGCGCCCGGCGGAAACACTTTTGCGGCGACCCTGCGTGGCAGCGCTCACCCGCGCCCGGGGTAGCCAGAACTGGAGAACGTCCATGCTCGAGAACGAGCCCGAGGGCGGCGAACGGACCGGTTCACAGCCGGCCGGCGAGACCGCCGACCAGAGCAGCACTGCCGACGGCGCCGCTGTCGCGCCCCCCACCACCGAGGTCGGTTCGGCCTCGGTGGAACCAGCCGGCGCCCAGAGCGCTCCCGAGGCCGCCGAGCCGGCCGCGCCGGTGCGGCGCACCCGGGCGACCCGTCGCCGGGCCGCCCCGCTCAACCAGCCGGAGCAGACCGACGCCCCGGTCGAGGCGTCCACCGGTGGTGCCGGCAGTGCCGAAGCACCGCAGGCGGAGGTCTTCGCACCGATCTCCGGCGACCAGGACGTCGCTCCGAAGACCCCCCGGCGTCGCCGCAAGGCCACCGCCGTCGAGACGACCGCTGAGGAGCCGCTGGTCGCCGCCTCCGCGGAGGCGGCCTCGGCCGAGGTGGTTCCGCCGGTCAAGGTGACCCGTACCCGGCGCAAGAAGGCCACGCCCGCCGCCGTCGAGGAGCCGCCCGCCACCGAGCAGCCGGCCGCCGCCGTCGAGGAGCCGGCCGTCGAAGAGCCGGTCGTCGAGGAGCCGGCCGTCGTCGAGGAGCCGGCGGAGTCCGACCTGCGCGAGGCCGAGGCCGAGTTGACCGACTCCCCGGCCCTCCCGAGCACGTCCGCCGCCGAGCTGGCCTGGAGCAGTGGCCCGCAGGAGCGCTCCGGCGACGTGGCACCGGGCGTGGCCGTGTCCGGTGTGACGGACGAGCCGAACGAGCCCGCCGAGATCGAGCCGGAGCAGCCGCGTACCCGTCGTCGCCGGGCTGCGCTCTCCGCGCCCACAGTGCTGTTCATGGCACCCCAGCCGGACGCGGTGCCGGTGACCCGACCGGTGGAGCCCGCCGCGGCGGCCGAGGAGCCGGCCGTCGAGGAAGCCGCCGAGCCGTCCCGTCGCCGTCGACGTGGCCGCCGCGAGGTCGAGCCGGTGGAGCCGATCGAGGCGATCGAGGCCGAAGAGGAGCCGACCGAGGAGGCCGACGAGGCCACCGAGGCGGATGAGGACGACGAGGACAGCGCCGCCGCGCGCCGTCGCCGCCGGCGTGGTCGTCGGGGTCGCGGCCGGGGCAAGGGCGGGGCCGACGACGCCGAGGACGAGGAGTCCGAGGAGGCGGCACAGACCGACGAGGAAGAGACCGCCGAGGCCGAGACCGAGGGTGACGAGGACGAGGAGTCCGAGGGCGGGGACGGCCTGACCCGTCGTCGCCGTCGTCGCCGCCGTCGTGGCGCCGGTGACACCGAGGGCGCCGCGGACGACGGCGTGCCCACCGTGGTGAAGATCCGCGAGCCGCGCCGCACCGTCGACGAGGTGCAGGGTGTGTCCGGCTCGACCCGGCTGGAGGCCAAGCGCCAGCGCCGCCGCGACGGCCGGGAGCAGCGCCGTACCCGCCCGCCGATCCTCAGCGAGTCGGAGTTCCTGGCGCGCCGGGAGGCCGTCGACCGGGTGATGGCGGTCCGCCAGCGCGGTGACCGTACCCAGATCGCCGTTCTGGAGGACGGGGTGCTGGTCGAGCACTACGTCACCCGCAACTCTTCCGCGACCATGGCCGGCAACGTGTACCTCGGCAAGGTGCAGAACGTGCTGCCGAGCATGGAGGCCGCGTTCGTCGACGTCGGCCGGGGCCGCAACGCGGTGCTGTACGCCGGTGAGGTCAACTGGGACACCTCCGGGCTGGAGGGGCGGGCCCGCTCGATCGAGCAGGCGCTGCGCTCCGGCGACTCGGTGCTGGTCCAGGTCACCAAGGACCCGATCGGGCACAAGGGCGCACGGCTGACCAGCCACATCGCGCTCTCGGGTCGGCACCTGGTCTACGTACCCAACGGCAACGCCTCCGGGATCAGCCGCAAGCTGCCGGACAACGAGCGTAAGCGGCTGCGGGACGTGCTCAAGAAGCTGGTCCCGGACGGCGCGGGCGTGATCGTCCGGACGGCCGCCGAGGGCGCCACCGAGGACGAGCTGGCCCGTGACGTCAAGCGGCTCCAGGCGCAGTGGGAGGACATCCAGGCCAAGGCCGCCGAGGGTGGTGCTCCGGTGCTGCTCTACGGGGAGCCCGACCTGGTCATCCGGGTGGTCCGGGACCTGTTCAACGAGGACTTCCGCGAGCTGGTGATCGAGGGCGAGCAGTCGTACGACATGGTCGAGTCGTACCTGTCGCACGTTTCTCCTGACCTGGTCGACCGGGTCCGCCGGCACGTCGGCACGAGTGACGTCTTCGCCGAGTACCGGATCGACGAGCAGATCATCAAGGGCCTGGACCGCAAGGTCTTCCTGCCCTCCGGTGGCTCGCTGGTGATCGACCGCACCGAGGCGATGACTGTCGTCGACGTCAACACCGGCAAGTACACCGGCTCCGGGGGCAACCTGGAGGAGACCGTCACCCGCAACAACCTGGAGGCGGCGGAGGAGATCGTCCGTCAGCTCCGGCTGCGCGACATCGGCGGCATCGTGGTGATCGACTTCATCGACATGGTGCTGGAGTCGAACCGTGAGCTGGTGCTGCGTCGGCTCACCGAGTGCCTGGGCCGGGACCGCACCAAGCACCAGGTCACCGAGATCACCTCGCTCGGTCTGGTGCAGATGACCCGGAAGCGGATCGGCGCGGGCCTGCTGGAGGCGTTCAGCGAGACCTGCGAGTGCTGCAAGGGCCGGGGCGTCATCATCCACACCGAGCCGGTGCCGGAGAAGCCGCGCCCCGCCGGTGCGGGAGAGAAGGTCAAGGCGGTCGCCGCGTCGGTGGCTCCCGCTCCGGCGGCCGAGCAGGGCGCCACGTCGTCCCGCCGGCGGGCCCGCAAGAACGCCCCGGCGGCGGCCGAGCGGACCGTGGTCGAGGTCGTCGACACCGATTCCAGCCCTGAACCGGACGCCGACTACCAGGACACCATGGGCTACGACCTGTCCCGCTACGAGTCGGACACCCCGGCCGCGCCGGCGATCTCCGACGCCCAACAGGGCGAGTCGGCTCGGCTGGCCGCGGCGGACGACCCGGACGCGCTCGCTGACGGTGAGGGCGACGAGGAGAGCACCGACGGCGGTGGCGGCCGTCGTCGGTCGCGTCGGGGTGGCGCCCGTCGGCGGACCCGCCCCTGAGCACCTGACCGGCCACGTGCGTTGACAAGGTCCCTCTCCCTGGCACAGTGCCCGGGAGAGGGACCTTGCCGTTGCGGTCAGCTGGCGACACCACCCAGGTTCGCGCCGCCGCGCAGGCGGCCCGCCGGCCCCGCTGCCGTGTGGACCTGCCGGAGCGGGACCCGCCGCTCGCGGCGGTGGGCGCCGGGGACGGCCGTACGACCGAGGGCTGCCCGGCGGCGGGCCGGGCGGCGCTGGTCGACTGACGGACCGTGCGGCGGGGGCGGTCGGAGTGGGCCGACGATCCGCAGCTCACGACCCTGCTCACCGGAGTCGGGCCGAGGTTCGCGCGCGCGGGGTCGACGTCGGGTCGATCGACGATGGCGAACCCGGCCGGCTTCAGCAGCGCCTCGACCGGCTCTGCGCGCGCTGACCAGGGCGGGCCGGTTTGGGGTCCGGGCCGGCAATGGCGTACTCTTGCCTGCGGCCCACCTTTGGTGTGCCGAGTTCCCGTGTGCCCGCGCCGCCGTGCACTGCTACCCGGCGAGCCGCTGCGGGGACGACCGCCAGCAGCCTCAACGACAGGGAGTCCGCCTCCGATGTACGCGATCGTCAAGACCGGCGGCAAGCAGTACAAGGTCGCCGAGGGCGACGTGATCGAGGTCGAGAAGCTCACCGGTGCCCCCGGTGACGCGGTGAAGCTCACCGCGGTGCTCCTCGTCGACGGTGACGACCTGGTGACCGACGCGGCAAAGCTTGCCGAGGTCGCGGTGTCCGGCGAAATCGCCGCGCACACCAAGGGCCCGAAGATCCGGATCCACAAGTTCAAGAACAAGACCGGCTACCACAAGCGCCAGGGTCACCGCCAGCCGTTGACCCAGGTCAAGGTGACCGGCATCTCCAGCGGGAAGTAGGTCGTCCTCCAATGGCTCACAAAAAGGGTGCGTCCAGCTCGCGTAACGGTCGTGACTCCGCGGCCCAGCGACTCGGCGTGAAGCGCTTCGGTGGTCAGGTTGTCAGCGCCGGTGAGATCATCATCCGGCAGCGTGGCACCAAGTTCCACCCCGGTGACCTGGTCGGCCGTGGCGGCGACGACACGCTGTTCGCGCTGTCCGCCGGTGCGGTCCTGTTCGGCACCAAGCGCGGTCGCAAGACCGTCAGCATCGTTCCGCAGCAGTAGTTCTCGGGCTTAAGCGGGCCGCGGACCTCCGGGTCCCGGCCCGCTTAGCCTTTTTCGCGAAGTGCGGGGGTGGACCTCGCTGGAAGGATTGACGCCGTGGCAACGTTCGTTGACCGGGTCGTTCTGCATCTGCAGGCCGGCGATGGCGGGCACGGTTGTGTCTCGATCCACCGCGAGAAGTTCAAGCCCTTCGGCGGGCCGGACGGCGGCAACGGCGGACACGGCGGCAGCGTGTCCCTGGTGGTCGACCCGCAGGTGACCACGCTGCTCGACTTCCACTTCCACCCGCACGTCAAGGCCGACAACGGCAAGGGCGGTGCCGGCTCGAACCGGGACGGGGCCAACGGCCACAACCTGGTGCTCAAGGTGCCCAACGGCACCGTGGTGCAGACCACCGACGGCACTGTGCTGGCCGACATGGTCGGCGCTGGCACCACCTTCGAGGTCGCGCGCGGCGGGCGCGGCGGGCGCGGCAACGCCTCGCTGGCCAACGCCAAGCGCAAGGCGCCCGGCTTCGCCGAGCTGGGGGAGCCCGGCGACCAACTCGACATCGTGCTGGAGCTGAAGAGCGTCGCCGATGTGGGCCTGGTGGGCTTCCCGTCCGCCGGTAAGTCGTCGCTGATCTCGGTGATCTCCGCCGCGAAGCCGAAGATCGCCGACTACCCGTTCACCACCCTGGTGCCCAACCTCGGTGTGGTCCGGATGGACAACCACACCTTCACCGTCGCTGACGTGCCGGGCCTGATCCCCGGCGCGGCCACCGGCAAGGGCCTGGGCCTGGAGTTCCTGCGGCACATCGAGCGCTGCGCGGTGTTGGTGCACGTCATCGACTCGGCGACGTTGGAGCCGGGCCGTGACCCGGTGGCCGACATCGACGCCATCGAGGCCGAGCTGAGCCAGTACGGCGGCCTGGCCGACCGCCCCCGGCTGGTCGCCGTCAACAAGGTCGACGTGCCGGACGGCCGCGACCTCGCCGAGATCGTGCGTCCCGACCTGGAGGAGCGCGGTTACCGGGTGTTCGAGGTCTCCGCGGCCACCCGGGAAGGGCTCAAGGAGCTGACCTACGCGATGGCCGAGCTGGTAGAGGCAGAGCGCAAGGCCGCGCCGCCCGCCGAGCCGACCCGGATCGTGATCCGCCCGATCGCCGTGGACGACGACGGTTTCACCATCACGGCCGAGGCGGACGGCTCGTTCACCGTGCGCGGTGTCCGCCCGGAACGCTGGGTCAAGCAGACCAACTTCGACAACGACGAGGCGGTCGGCTACCTGGCTGACCGGCTGGCCCGGCTCGGGGTGGAGGACAAGCTGGCCAAGGCCGGCGCGCAGCCCGGTGATCTGGTCCGGATCGGCGTGCGCGAGTTCGACTGGCAGCCGACGCTCTTCGCCGGCGTGGAGTTCGTACCCGGCAACCGGGGCACCGACGTCCGCCTGGAGGAGAAGTCGAACCGGGCCTCCGCCGCGGATCGGCTCGCGGCCCGCAAGGCTCGTCGGGTGCGGTCGGCGGACGAGGTGGGCGCGGACGCGTCCGACGACCCCGACGACGAGGACGAGGACGACGCCGAGTAGTTCGTTGCGCTCCGTGATGGGGTTGATTTCCGGAAACCTTCGCGAAATCGGCGCGTCCTAGCGTGGGGTGATGCTGATCGAGTCCCGGCCTGCCATCGATCCGGAGATCGCCGCCATGGTCACCGCGCAGCAGCGTGAGCTGCGCGAGGCCGATGGCGGGTTGGACGGGCAGGTCTTCATGCCGCACGACGACGTCCGCTACCTGGCGGTGGTGGTGAACGGTCGGGCGGTGGCCTGCGGTGGGCTCCAGGCGCTCGACGCCGAGACCGGCGAGGTCAAGCGGATGTACGTCCGGCCCGCGTACCGGGGGCGGGGGATCGGTCGTCAGTTGCTCGCCGCGTTGGAGGAGTGCGCGTTCCGGCAGGGGCACTCGGTGGTCTGCCTGGAGACGGGCACCTACCTGCCGGCGGCGATCGCGCTGTACACCTCGTGTGGCTACCAGCAGATCCCGGTCTACGGCGAGTACGTGGGCAACCCGTACAGCGTCTGTTTCGCCAAGCGGCTGCCGGTCGCGGCCTGACTGCCGCGTCGCCCCCTCAGGCGCCGGTGCTGGCGTGCGCGACGGTCACCGGCTTCGACTCCGGCGAGGCGTGCTGGCGCAGCACGATGCTCAGCAGGATCAGCGCGCCCACAGCGAGGAACTCGCTCTGCCAGTTCTGCATCGACTGGAACCAGAAGTCGCTGGTGCCGAGGAACTCCCACACCCCGATCGGCGGCGCGCCGCTCTGGAGCGCCTGCTCCTGGTTGTAGGCGGCGGTGCCACCGAGCAGGTGACCGACGAAGGAACCGGCGAAGATCAGCAGCAGCGCGATGGAGAGGCTGTTCCGGTAGACCACCAACGGCAGGCCGCCGACGCGGACCGGCCAGGGTGACTGCGGGGTCGCGCGGCGCTCGTCGTCCTCCGGCCGGTCGGTCTGGTCCACCGGCTTGGACTCGGCCGAGCCCCGCTGCACCAGGTACGCGGTGAGCAGTACGTAGCCGCCCATCTGGAGGAACTCCGACTCCCAGTTCTCGAAGACCGCCTCGGCGAAGTGCCCGCTGGTCAGGTACGCCGGCCAGCTCAGCGGTGCGGCCCCGAACTCGGTCAGCTCCTCGTTGTGGGTCTGCCAGCCGAAGACGCTCTGCAACACGAGGAAGACCAGGAACGCGCCCAGCATGGCGACTGCCAGGGCGTTGTCACGCAGCCAACGAGGCATGATCGCACCTCCTTCGCCGGTCGATTACCCCTGTTTGCCTGGCGGCGAAACAAAGAGCGCCAGGTCAGCGCCGTTCGGCGGGGCTGTCCAGGCGTCCACCGGTGCCCGCCTGGTTCGACAGCAGCAGCCCGAGCGCCAGCATCCCGAAGCCGAGCGCGAGGTGCAGCCAGTTGTCGGCGTCGTTGACCGGCAGGATGTTCGCCCCGCCTTCCGGGTTGACCGCCTCGATGGCCAGGCCGTACAGCCAGAGGGCGAGGTAGATCGCGCCGCCGGCGGCCAGGAACACGCGGGCGCCGGCGATGCTGCGGGCCAGCACCAGGCCAGCCAGCCCGAAGAGCAGGTGCACCGCGTTGTGCAGGATCGACACCTGGAACAGCCCGAGCAGGCGGGCGTCCGAGTGGTGCCCGGCGAACCTCAGCTCGCCGTAGTCGGTGGTGATGCCGGGGATGAAGCCGAGGACACCGATCAGCAGGAAGACCCCGGCCACGACCAGTGCGGCCAGCTGGACGCGGGGTCGGGGACCGGCCGCCCGACCGCCTCGTGCGCCTCGTGCCATCGCTGCCCCCTCCGTGGATCTGTCGGCCTCGCGAACCTCACTGTCCGCAGCGGCGACGTGACGCAGCCCGACGATCCTCCATTTTGAAGTTCATCCGGTGGGCCGCGCAGAGAAATGCACGAAGAGGTATGGAAGCCGAAACGCAGGGTAGGTCAATGGTCAGCGGCGGCAACATCGCGCCGCATCCCCCCAGCACATACCGCGACGACTTGCTGAGCGGAAGGGAAATCATGACTTACGATCTTTCACCGACCTCCTCCACGTACGGGCAGCCCTCGACCAACGGCGGCGGCGTCCGCGACCAGGCGCGCCAGGTCGGGTCGGAGGCCGCGCAGGCCGGCGGGGCGGTCGCCCAGACCGCCAAGGAGCAGGGCACCGAGGTGGGCCGTGAGGCGGCCCGGCAGGCCCGCAACCTGTACGGCGAGGCTCGCAACCAGCTCGCCAGCCAGACCGGTGAGCAGCAGCGCAAGGCGGCCGGTGGGCTGCGTTCGCTGGCCGACGAGATGCGCTCGATGGCCGAGCAGGGTGGCCAGGCCGGCCCGGTGACCGAGCTGGCCCGCCAGGCCGCCGACCGGGTGCACGGTGTGGCCGGCTGGCTCGAGGAGCGCCAGCCCGGTGACCTCGTCACCGAGGTCCGCGACTACGCGCGGCGCAACCCGGGCACCTTCCTGGTCGGCGCGGCGGTCCTCGGTGTGCTGGCGGGTCGGTTGACCCGTGGCATCTCGGCGGCTGGTGACGACTCCGGCAACGGTTCCGCCGGCTACCGGGGTGCCGGCGCGTACGACCCGGAGCAGACCGCGGTGATCCCGACGCCGCCGCCGGCGCCTCGCGCGGTGCCGGACGCCGTTCCGGCCGGTGGCTACCTCGACCCGACCCCCGGCACGCACACCCCGCCGACGTCCGGTGGCTACGCCGACCAGACGGCTGCCGGCTACGCCGACCCGGCGTCCGGTGGTTACGCCGAGCCCGGCCGGGGCGACCACCCGGAGCACTCCGGCACCGGTCAGCCGCTGCCGCCGGTGACCCAGACCGACCCGCTGCCGGGCGTGCCGTCCAGCGGCAACCCGCGCCCGTGAGCCGCCGAGTCATCCGAAGGGAGACGACGGCATGAGCATGCCGACGCAGGGGTCCGGCCTGGACTCCGGTTACCACCCCACCGCGGGGGCCCCGCACACCGACGCGGAGGTGAAGAACAGCTCGCTCGGTGACCTGATGCGTCAGGTCACCACCGACCTGTCGACGCTGATGCGTCAGGAGGTCGAGCTGGCCAAGGCCGAGATCCGCCAGGAGGGCAAGAAGGCCGGCAAGGCCGCGGGCCTCTTCGGCGGTGCCGGCTTCGGCGGCTACATGGTGGCTCTCTTCGTGTCCATCGCCGTGTGGCAGTTCCTGGACAACGTCATGGACTCCGGTCTGGCCGCGCTGATCGTGGCCGTGATCTGGGCCGTGGTCGCCGCCGTCCTCTACTCGGCGGCCAAGAAGAACGCCCAGCACGTACGCGGGCTCAAGCAGACCAACGACAGCGTGCAGCGGATCCCCGACGCGCTCAAGCCACACCCGGAGGGAGTCACCCGATGAGCACCGATCCCGATCAGATCCGCCGTGAGATCGAAGCCACCCGCAACAGCCTCAGCTCCGATGTGGATGCGCTGGCGTACAAGGTCAGCCCCAGCCGCATCGTCGACGACCGTAAGCAGCGGGCCCGCTCCGCTCTGCAGAATGTGAGGGACAAGGTCATGGGAACTGCGTCTGACCTCGGCCACGGCACCGGCCAGGCCGCCCACTCGGTGGGCGACCACGCCTCGTCGGCGGCCTCCAGCGTCAGCGACGCCGCGCACTCGGCGGCGGCCACCGTCAGCGACGCCGCCCACAGCGCGCCGCGGGTGATCCGGCAGAAGTCCCAGGGCAACCCGCTCGCCGCCGGTCTGATCGCGTTCGGGGTCGGCTGGCTGGCCTCGTCGCTGATCCCGGCCTCCCGTCGTGAGCAGCAGGCCGCGACCCAGCTCAAGGAGCGGGTCAGCGAGCACAGCGGGGCGGTGACGGAGAAGCTGGGCGCGGTCGCGAACGAGCTGAAGGAAGAACTGCGCGAGCCGGCCCAGCAGGCCGCCGCGTCGGTGAAGTCCACCGCTCAGGATGCCGTGCACGCGGTCAAGGACGACAGCAAGTCCGCCGCGCAGGACGTCAAGGACCAGGCCCAGCAGGCCCGGCACCAGGTCAGCCCCTGACCGGGTCGACCACCGTTGCGACAGCTCGCGGCCACTGCGGTGACCGCGAGCTGTCGTGCTGTCAGGGGCGGTCACCCACCTGTGGGCGCAGGGCCCGGACCGGGTGGGCGGCCCGGCGGATGCGGGTGTCGCCGTACCGGACGCCGCCGAGCAGGAACCGCTGGGCGACCGCGAGCCAGCCGCACACGCCACGCTCCAGCAGCCAGAGCGGTGCCGCCAGCGCCGTCGTCGCGGGGAAGACCGCGACACCGCCCGCTCGACGGCGACCGACCTCGGCGAGCGCGACAGTGCCGGCCGCCGCGCCGAACACCAACCCGGGTCGCCGGGCCGCGACCGCCGCGGCCAGTGCCGGAAGGACCGCGAGCGCGGTCAGCAGGCGCGCCGGCTGCGCCAGATCGTCGTACGCCTGACGGACCCGTTGGCCGCGGAAGTGCGCGGCGTCCGGTGGCAGTCGGCGGACGTACAGCCAGGCCGGGGCGGCCTCGGTGCCACCGTACGCGCGCACGGTGCGGATCAGCTCCAGGTTCTCGAAGAGCACGTCCGGGTCGTACCCGCCCATGCCGAGGAAGGTGCTGTGTCGCACGGCCAGGGAGCCCGGGTAGTCCGCCCCGAGCGCCCGGTTGAGCAGCGTGCGACCGGTGTCCCACCAGGCGTGCCAGGGCAGCGGGTCGAAGTAGTTCTGCGGCCGGACCAGATCGACCTCGTCGAGCAGTAGGTGCACGGCGGTCAGCCCGGCCTGGTCGTACCGGACGTCGTCATCGGCGATCACCACGTGCTCGTGCTCCGCCGCGCGTACCCCGGTGCGTACGCCGACCACTTTTCCGTTGAGCCCGGCACCGGTGACGTCGGGCGGGAGGTGCCGGACCAGCCCCGCCCAGGCGTCGGCGTGCCGGGCGAAGAGGTCCGGAGGTGAGCCGTCGACCACGAGCACCTCGACCCGGTCGGACAGCCAGCGCAGGTAGTCGGTCAGCTCGGCCAGGCCGTTGTCGGAGTGCCAGCGCAGCGGCAGGACGTACGTCATCGGCAGACGGACCGGCGACGGGCCGGCGCCCTCGTGTTCGACCTCCCGACGCGCACCGCGCCGGGTGTCACCAGTGGGGCTGAACGGGGACATGACAACTCCGTGACGGACAGGGCCGCGGCCGGTGCCGAGCAGAGTCTGCCCGCAATCACGGGGATCAAACGGCCGGGTCGTTTCGACGGCCGGGCCCCGGGTAGCGCTGCCCGTAAGGGCGGTCCATGCCCGGTTTTCCGTGGAGGAGAGAGACGTGATGACCAACAACGGAACCAGGTGGGCGCTGCTCGGCGTCACCGCGGCGACGGCGGTCGGCGTGGGGCGGGCGGTGGCCCGCCGCCGGCATCGGCATCAGCCGCAGCGGCAGGACGGCTGGTACGTGGTGCGTCGCGCAGTGACAGTGGACCGGCCCCGGGACGAGGTGATCGGCTTCTGGGCCGACCGCGAACGGCGGGACCGGGCGCTGGCCGGCTGGGCCACGTTGCGACAGCTCGACGAACGCCGGTGGCGGTGCGTGGCCCGGGACCGGGCCGCCGGTGAGACGCAGTGGCAGGCCGAGATCACCGTCGAGGAGGCGGGCACGCTGCATTGGCGGGTCGAGGACGGGCCGATGCCGCAGCTGGGGCGGATCGAGCTGGCCGAGGCCCCGCAAGGCCGCGGCACCGAGATCCGCGCCGAGATGCGCTACCGCTCCGGCCCGCTGCGCCGGTTGGTCGGCCTGGTCGGCGGCGACGAACCGGACCTGGCGCTGCGGGACGCGCTGCGGCGGGCGAAGGCGCTGGTCGAGTGCGGCCAGGTGTTGGACACCCGGGACGACCCGTCCGGCCGCAGCCGGGCCCAGGAGAAGAGGACCGACAGGATGCGGGAGACGTTGATGACGGGAGGACGGGCGTGAGGGCGCTCTGCTGGGAAGGCGTCGGCAAGCTGGCGGTCCGGGACGTGCCGGAGCCCCGGATCCGCGCCGAGGGGGACATCATCGTCCGGGTCCGGGCCAGCAGTGTCTGCGGATCCGACCTGCACCTGATCAACGGGTACCTGCCGGCGATGCGGGAGGGGGACATCCTCGGCCACGAGTTCATGGGCGAGGTGGTGGAGACCGGGCCCGGCGTACGGCGGCACCGGGTCGGCGACCGGGTGGTGGTGGGGTCGGTGGTCGCCTGCGGTGGCTGTTGGTACTGCCGGACCGAGCAGTACTCGCTCTGCGACAACTCCAACCCGCAGCCGGTGTTCACCGAGAAGCTGTGGGGGCACGCGGCGGCCGGCATCCTGGGGTATTCGCACGCCGCTGGCGGCTACGCCGGATCGCACGCCGAGTACATCAGGGTGCCGTTCGGTGACATCGGCGCATTCGCCGTACCCGAGGGAGTGCCGGACGACTCGGTGGTGTTCGCCTCCGACGCGATGCCCACGGGATGGATGGCGGCGGACTTCTGCGGGCTGACCGGTGGCGAGGTGGTGGCCGTCTGGGGTGCCGGGGGAGTCGGTCAGATGGCGGCCCGCTCGGCGCAGCTCCTGGGCGCCGAACGGGTCATCATGATCGACCGGTTTCCGGATCGGCTCGCCACCGCCGCCGAACGGATCGGGGTCGAGACGATCAACTACGCGGAGACCGACGTGTTGGAGGCGCTGCGGGAGTTGACCGCCGGGCGCGGGCCGGACGCCTGCATCGAGGCCGTCGGAATGGAGTCGCACGACGTCGGGCCGACCTACGCGTACGACCGGGTGAAGCAGGCGGCCCGGTTGCAGACCGACCGCCCGACCTCGGTCCGGCAGGCGATCATGGCCTGCCGCAAGGGCGGCACGGTGAGCATCGTCGGTGTCTACGCCGGCCTGGTCGACAAGTTTCCGCTCGGCGCGGCCATGAACAAGGCCCTGGTGCTGCGGATGGGACAGATGCACGCGCAGCGCTACATTCCGATGCTGCTCGACCGGCTCGCCGCCGGCGAGATCGAGCCCGGCTATCTGGCCACCCACCCGCTCTCCCTGGACGAGGGCGTCCACGGGTACGAGCTGTTCGAGAAGAAGGAGGACGGCTGTCTGCGCAGCGTGCTGCATCCCTGACGGGCCGGGGGCACCCGTCTCGCCGGGCACCGTGACCGGTGGGGCGGGTCAGGCCGGGCGGAGGTCGGGCGCGCGGCGGACGTTGGTGACGGTCAGGCCCAGCGGCGGCAGCGCCGGCATCCGGTGCAGGTCCAGGGCCAGGTCCTGGACCGGCACGTCGTAGCGCATGGCGGCGGTCAGGTTGGTGACCGCCCGCTTCATCAGGTCGATGGTGAGCCACTCGCCGGCGCAGCGGTGACCGGCCCAGTGATCACCGCCGCCCTGCGGGATCAGCTCGAACGGGTCCACCCGGC
The DNA here is from genome assembly GCF_018070385.1 of Micromonospora sp. C97. NCBI lineage: Bacteria > Bacillati > Actinomycetota > Actinomycetes > Micromonosporales > Micromonosporaceae > Micromonospora > Micromonospora sp. C97. The sequence goes on along the minus strand of NZ_JAGPXU010000027.1, from coordinate 55,070 downwards.
GGCCGGCGAACCGCTCCGGACGAAACAGCTCAGGTTGCGGCCAGATCGCCGGGTGGTGGTTGGTGCCGTAGAGGTCGAGCAGCACCCGCCGGCCCTTCGGAAAGTGATGGCCCTGCCAGTCGAAGGGCCGCCGGACCCGGGCCGCCGCCAGCGGGAAGAACGGGTAGTAGCGGCGGACCTCCTGGACGAAGTGCTCGGTGGCCTCGTCGTCGTCGCGGACCCGTTCCCGCCAGGCCGGATGGTCGTGCAGGGCGAGCGCGGCGAAGGCGATGTACTGGTCGACGGCGACCACCGGGCGCAACACGTTGAGCAGCTCCACCGCCGCGATCCGGCGGGGGAGGAGGCGGCCGGCTCGGTCCCGGTGTTCGGCGATCACGGCCAGGGCGCTGCCGGCCGGCGCCGGGGCTGAGCCGACCCGGGTCCGTTCGACGAGGTCGGTGAGCCAGTGTTGGGCGCGGTACCGGGCGAGCCGCCCCCGCCAGTGCCGGGGGCCGATCGCCGCTGGGGCTTCGATCATGGCGTGCAGCTCGGTGGCACGGCGTTCGACCTGCGACGTCGGCAGTGGCACCCCGGCCCAGGCGCAGACCACCCGGGTCAGCAACCGGCCCACCTCGTCGTAGAGCGACACCGGGCCGGCGCCCTCCCAGGCGGTGATCCGGGTCCGCCACTCGTCGTCGAAGAGCTGGCCGAGTTGCCGGATCGCGGTCGGTGTCATGATCGACATGAACATGGCCTTGCGGTCGTCGTGCTCCGGCCCGTCCAGGCCCTGCACCCCACCCCGACCGGTCAGGGTCCGCTGCACGCGCAGCGGCATCGCGGTGTCACGTTGGAAGCGGTCGTTGTCGTAGAACAGCTCCGCCGCCGGCCGGCCTCGTAGGCAGATGGTCGGGGTGAGCAGGATCCGGGTCTGGAAGACGTCGCTGCCGTACCGCTCGCAGCGCTCGCTGACGAACCGGTAACCGGCGCGCAGCAGTGCGAGGGTGCTGTCCGGGCTGCGGTCGGCCGGCATGGTCGCCATCGGGTCTCCTCACGCGCGGGCGCGGCTGGTCGCCGCCGCCCACCGCGGTTACCCCGGTCGACGCCGCTGAACCCCGGTGCGGCTGGCCCCTCCCAGGGGCGGCGGAACCTGGTTTGCTGCTGGTGGGACAACCACGGGGAGGGCGGATGCGTGACAACAGATCGCCGCACTGGCGGCAGCGGCGAGCGGCCGGAGCACTGGGCGGAGGCCGCGACGGGCGGTCACTGATCGGGCCACCACGGCGGCCCACCCGTCCGCACCGGTTCTTCACAGTGCACCTGGGCTTCACCGCGCCCGGCCCGGCCGAGGCGCGTGAACTGGCAGTGGCGTACGCCGAGGCGTTGAGCCTGCTCCGCTCGGAGGTGGCACTCGGGGCGGCGGCCCTGTCACCGGCCGACGCTTGGCAGCGCGCCGAGCGGCTGTTCTGCGGCGCGGTCGGCCCGGACGGGGAGCGCTGCGTCGACGTGGCCGACCACCCGGGCTTCCACCACGCCCCCGGTCCCGGTGGCCTCGGCTGGGGCGGCGGCGACGGCCCCGGCGATGACTGACCAGCGGCCCCGGGTGGTCGACCCGGGAGGGCGTCGACCCGGCCGCCCGCGTGGCCGTGCCGGTGTCCGCAGCACGGGCACCGGCACGGCGATCCAGCACCGACGGGTCGGCGGGCGCGATCAGTCCAGGTCGAACTCGCCGTCCTGCGCGCCGGCCACGAAGGCGTCCCACTCGGCCTGGGTGAAGACCAGCACCGGCCCGTCCGGCTCGGCCGAGTTACGCATGCCGATCAGGTCGTCGACGAACGCGACCTCAACGGCGCTGTCGGAGGTGTCCCCCTCGGCCCGCTGCCAGACCGCCCGAGAGAGGTCGAAGTCGCCCTTGGGGTGCTGCGCCATGGTTCTTTCCTCCAGTGCCGAGGGTCGTCTGGTGACCGGGTGCCGATCCCCATCGGGCAGGATAAGCGGATGCCGAGCCTGACCCGTGTAGAGGCGACCGCGCGTGGCGCGGCGATTACTGTCGAGTCCTATCAGGTGGACCTCGACCTGACCGGTGACGGTGACGTGTTCCGTTCCCGCGTCGAGATCCGGTTCCGGGCGACCGCCGGCGCCGCGACCTTCGCCGAGGTCAAGCCCGCCAACTTGCTCGGGGTACGCCTCAACGACAGTGACCTCGACCTCGACCTGCTCACCGACAACCGGCTGCCGATCGGTGACCTGGCCGCGGAGAACACGCTCGTCGTCGAGGCGGAGATGGCGTACTCCAACGCGGGCGAGGGGATGCACCGCTTCGTCGACCCGGCCGACGGCGAGACCTATCTCTACGCGATGTCCTTCCTCGACAACGCGCAGCGCATCTTCGCCGCCTTCGACCAACCCGACCTCAAGGCCCCGTTCACCCTCTCGGTCACCGCGCCGCCGCAGTGGCTCGTCGCGGGCAACGCCGAGCTGGCCGCCAACCCGGCCCCCGGGCGCTGGGAGTTCGCCCCGAGCGCGCCCCTGGCCACCTACTTCTTCTCGTTGATCGCCGGGCCGTACCACGTCCGGCGGGCCGAGCACGACGGCGTACCGCTGGGCATCTACTGCCGCCGGTCGCAGGCCGAGCACCTGGACGCCGACGCCGACGAGATCTTCACCGTCACCCGGCAGTGCCTGGACCGGTTCCACCAGCTCTTCACCGAGCGCTACCCGTTCGGCAAGTACGACCAGGCGTTCGTGCCCGAGTTCAACGCCGGGGCGATGGAGAACCCGGGCATCGTCACCTTCCGCGACGACTACATCTTCCGCTCGGCGGTCACCGACACCCAGCGCGAGCAGCGGGCCGGCACCATCGCCCACGAGATGGCCCACATGTGGTTCGGTGACCTGGTCACCATGCGCTGGTGGGACGACCTGTGGTTGAACGAGTCCTTCGCCGAATACCTGGGCACCCGGGTCACCGCCGAGGCGACCCGCTTCGACCAGTCCTGGACCACCTTCGCCATGCGCCGCAAGGCCTGGGGGTATGCAGCCGACCAGCGCCCCTCCACCCACCCGGTCGCCCCGCAGGAGGTGGCCGACGCCGACGAGGGCCTGCTCAACTTCGACGGCATCTCGTACGCCAAGGGGGCCAGCGTGCTGCGGCAGCTGGTCGCGTGGCTCGGCGACGAGGCGTTCCTGGCCGGTTTGAACGCTCACTTCGCGGCGCACCGCTTCGGCAACGCCACCCTCGACGACCTGCTCACCAGCCTCTCCGCCAGCAGCGGGCGGGAGCTGTCCGGTTGGGCCGAGCTGTGGTTGCGCCAGCCGCAGGTCAACACGTTGCGCGCCGAGGTCGCCGTCGACGCCGACGGCCTGCGCCGCGCGCTGGTCGCCCGGACGGCGGTGGCCGCCGCCTCGGCCTGAACGTTGACCAGCGGGGTGGCCGGCCGGCCACCCCGCTGGCCCACAACCTCAGCGCGGGGCGGGTACCGCAGTGACCGGCGCGTCCCAGTCGATGACGTAGCGCTGCTCGTCGGCGACGGTCTTCTCCGGGTCCAGCACCGTGCGCACCATCAGTGGCATCAGCAACGGCATCAGCGTCCGCGCGACTGCCCCGGGAGCCTTCGCGTGGTTGATCCGGGCCGCGCGCGCCGCCACCTTCTCCACCCGGGTACGACGCAGCCGCACGTACGCGTCGAACGCCGCCTCGACGTCCGGCAGGTCGCGCAGGCAGCGGGCGAGTTGCACGGCGCTCTCGATGGCCAGTGACGCGCCCTGCCCCGAACTGTTCGACGGCGCGTGCGCCGCGTCGCCGACCAGCACCATCCGGCCCCGATGCCAGTGCGGCACCGGCGGCATGATCTGCAACGACCCGACCACCTGGAGGTCGGCGGCGTTGCTGGTCGCCATCAGGTCCCGGCCCGGGTCGTCGTCGCCGTAGCTGGTGCGCAGCGTGTCCAGCCACTGCTCCGCCGGCACCGCCCGGGCCTCGACCAGGCTCATCGGCCGCTGCTGCGGCAGGTTGGCCCCCCACCGGGTGCCGCCGCCGGGCTCCGGCCAGTACAGGTAGTAGCCCCGTCGCCCGAACGCGAACGTCATCGTGCCCGGCTCGGCGTCGACCTCGTGTCGGGCCACCGCCTCGAAGCCGAGCAGCCCGGTGAACCGAGGTCCGGGCGCGGCCGGGTCGATGAGACCCCGGATTGTGGAGCGGATTCCGTCCGCGCCGACGAGGATGTCGGCGGTGGCGGTGCTGCCGTCCTCGAAACGGGCGATCACGCCGTCGCCGGTCTGCTCGGCGGCGACCAGCCGCTTGCCGTACGCGAACGGCACGCCCTCAGCGGACGCCTGATCGTGCAGCACCTGGTGAAGCTCGGCCCGGTGCACCACGTGCAGCGGCGGCACCCCGGTCAGGGTGGGCAGGTCGATGCGTCGGCGGCCGACAGCCAGGGCGTTGCGTCCGATCGGTGTGGCGATCGCCGTCACCGCGTCGTGGACGCCGACCGTCCGCAGCGCCGCCATCCCGTTGGGCGCGAGGGCGAGGGTGCCGCCGATGCCGGTGGCCGTGCTCGGGTACGCCTCGTAGACGGTTGCGGTGATGCCGGCGCGGCGCAGCGCGAGCGCTGTCACCGGCCCGGCGATGCCACCGCCGATGACGGTCGCGGTTCGTATCGTGGTCATGGTCTCTCCCTTGGTGTGGTCGGTGCCGACGCGCGGACCTGGTGTGGTCGGTGCGCGGGCACGCGGACCTGGGAGGGAGCCCGGTTATCCTCGTGGTTGCCGCTTCGGGCCGGGTGCCTTCCCAGGCGTCGGTTCGGGGTCAGGGCCCCGGTGAGGTGTTGGCGCACCTCGCCGGGGCCGTTCTTTCAGCCGGTGGGATCACCCCCGCGGCTGTCGGTGCTGGTTCTCTCGGCCAGATCGGTCAGTTCGGCGGGCATCTCGCCGGTCTCGTGGAAGGCCCGCCAGGTGTCCAGGCCGGGGTAGCTTCCCGAGGTCAGCTCGGCGAGCAGGGCCCGTAGCCAGGCTGCCTCCGCGTCCCGGATGGCGAGGTCGTACTCCGACTCCACCAGGAACAGCCGGGGAATCTCCCGCAGGTGCGCGTCGAGCGTTTCGCGGTCCTGGCGGATCGCGTCCTCCAGCCGGGAGAGCCGTTGCCGCAGCAGGTCGGTGGCCTCGTCGGGGTGCAACGCGGCGAGCACTGACAGCCCGGCCCGGAAGCGGGGGTGCTCCGCCATCGGGGTGGAGACCAGCTCGCGGGCCCAGTCGATCAGCTCCGCCCGCCCGGCGTCGGTGATCCGGTAGACGGTGCGTTCCGGGCGGCGGCCCTCGCGCAGGCTCTCCACCGCCTCGATCAGGTGGTGTTTGTCCAGGTTGCCGATCACCGTGTAGAAGGACCCCCACTTGAACTCCATGTCCTGGTCCTTGCCCCAGGCGCGGAGTGCGGTGGCGATCTCGTACGGGTGCATGGGCCGCTGGACCAGGGCGGACAGCACGGCCAGCGCCAGCAGGTTGCCGACCTTGCGCCGCTTCGGCACGACGACCCCCTCGCTCGTCGACGGTTACTCGTCGACGAATATACGCCGCCGTGCAGGCTGCCGCGACCCCCTGTCGCACCGATGTCCGGCGACGCACGGGCCGACGGTGCCGGGCCGGGACGGTCGTCAACCACGCTCGGCCTACGATCACTGGGTGGAGGAAGATATCCGGCGGATCGGGATCATGGGTGGCACCTTCGACCCGATCCACCACGGGCACCTCGTCGCGGCCAGCGAGGTGGCGGACCGGTTCGGCCTGGACGAGGTGGTCTTCGTCCCCACCGGCCAGCCGTGGCAGAAGGCCGACGAGCCGGTCAGCCCGGCCGAGGACCGGTACCTGATGACCGTCATCGCCACCGCCTCCAACCCCCGCTTCCAGGTCAGCCGGGTCGACATCGACCGCAGCGGACCCACCTACACCGTCGACACGCTGCGTGACCTCCAGGCTGAGTACGGCCCGAAGGTGCAGCTCTTCTTCATCACCGGCGCGGACGCCCTGCAACGCATCCTGTCCTGGAAGGACCTGGACGAGATCTTCGAGCTGGCGCACTTCATCGGGGTGACCCGGCCCGGCTTCCCGCTGAGCGACAAGCACCTTCCGGCGGACACCGTCAGCCTGATCCAGGTGCCCGCGATGTCCATCTCGTCGACCGACTGCCGCGCCCGGGTCGCCAGAGGTGAGCCGGTTTGGTATCTGGTGCCCGACGGTGTGGTGCAGTACATCGCCAAGCGGAGCCTCTATCAGCGCTGAGCGCACCCGTTATGCCCAGGTTTGTGCAGCTAACCGGGCAGAACTGCACGATCGCGATGCCGTCGGGTATGAGACGCTTGGAGGATCGCACGCTTGATCGAAGGAGAACGGTGACAGTTTCCGAACGCGCTCACGAGCTGGCTATCGCGGCCGCCCAGGCCGCCGCCGACAAGAAGGCGCAGGACATCACGATCATCGACGTCGGCGACCAGCTCGCCATCACCGACGCGTTCGTGCTCGCCGCCGCCCCCAATGAGCGTCAGGTGCTGGCCATCGTCGACGCCATCGAGGAGAGCCTGCTGGAGCTTCCGGAGAAGGCGAAGCCGGTGCGGCGCGAGGGCGAGCGCGGTGGCCGCTGGGTGCTGCTCGACTACGTCGACATCGTGGTGCACGTCCAGCACACCGAGGAGCGCGAGTTCTACGGGCTCGACCGCCTCTGGAAGGACTGCCCCACCATCCCGTTCGTCGATCGCGACCTGGTCGAGGCCGACGCCAGCGGGTCCGCCGCCGCCGAATGAGCCGACTGATCGTCTGGCGGCACGGCAACACCGACTGGAACGCCGCCAACCGCGTCCAGGGGCAGACCGACGTACCCCTCAACGAGCTGGGCCGCGACCAGGCCCGCGCCGCCGCCCCGCTGCTCGCGGCGCTGCGGCCCGACGCGATCGTGGCCAGCGACCTGAGCCGCGCCGCGGACACCGCCGCCGCGCTCGCGGCGCTGACCGGGCTGCCGGTCCGCACCGACGCCCGGCTCCGTGAGCGGCACTTCGGCCAGTGGCAGGGTCTGCACCTCACCGAGGTCGCCGCGCGCTTTCCCGACGAGTACGCGCGCTGGCGAGCCGGCGACCCCGACCCGGGGGCGGGCCTGGAGCCCCTGCACGACCTCGGCGAACGGGTCGGTGTCGCGTTGCAGGAGGCAGCCGACGCGGCCGCGGGCGGCACCGTGGTGATCGCCACGCACGGTGGCGGCTCCCGGCAGGGCATCGGTCACCTGCTCGGCTGGGACAATGCCGTGCTGCGCACCGTCGGCTCGTTGGCCAACTGCCACTGGACCGAACTGCGTCACGACGACGTCCGTGGATGGCAGTTGCGGGCGCACAACGTCGGCCTGATCACCGCACCGGTCGCCGTCGACGCGGTCTGAGCAATCGCGCCTCGGCGTTCGCGGCCTCGATCGGCTAGCGTGCCGGGCATGCCCGTCGCGGTTGTCACCGACTCCACCGCCTACCTTCCGCCCGAGCTGGTGCAGGCGCACCGGCTGACCGTCGTGCCGTTGACCGTCGTCCTCAACGGCGCGGAAGGGCTGGAGGGGGTGGAGACCCAGCCGTCCGACGCGACAGTCGCACTGAGCGCCCGCCGGGTCACCGCGACCACCTCCCGCCCGGCACCGGAGCAGTTCGCCCGGACGTACCGCCAACTGCTCGACGCCGGCGCCGACGGGATCGTCTCGGTGCACCTCTCCGCCGCGCTGTCCGGCACCGTGGAGGCCGCCCGGCTGGCCGCCGCCGACCTGGACGGCCGGGTGGAGGTCGTGGACAGCCGCTCGACCGGCATGGGACTGGGCTTTCCCGCCATCGCCGCCGCCACCGCAGCCCAGGCCGGCGCCGATCTTGCCGTGGTACGCGACGCGGCGCTCGCCGCCGTGGCCCGCACCACCGTCTGGTTCTACGTCGACACGCTGGAGTTCCTCCGTCGCGGCGGCCGGATCAACGCCGCCGAGGCGCTGGTCGGCACCGCGCTGTCCGTCAAGCCGATCATGCACATGCCGGACGGGGCGATCGTGCTGCGCGAGAAGGTCCGCACCGCCAGCCGGGGAGTGGCCCGCCTCGTGGACCTGGCCGTCGAGGCGGCCGGCGACGACGACGTGGACCTCGGGGTGCACCACCTGGCCGCACCGCAACGGGCCGAGGCGTTGCGTGCCGCGCTGACCGAACGGTTCGGCGACCGGCTGCACGACACCTACGTCTCCGAGGCGGGTGCCGTCATCGCGGCGCACGCCGGGCCAGGGCTGGCCTGCGTGGTCGTCCACCGCCGTCCGCAGGGCTGAGCAGTGCCCACGTCGTACGTGGTGACCGGGGGTGGGCGCGGTGTCGGCCGGGCTGTGGTGCAACGGCTGGTGGCCACCGGTGCCACCGTCGTCGTCCTGGAACGCGACGCCGAGGCTGTGGACTGGTTGGCCGGCCACCCGGCCGCCGATCGGCTCGTCGCGGTTCTCGGCGACGCCGCCGACGAGCAGGTGGCCGAACGCGCCGTCGAGCTGGCGGACCGGGCCGCGCCGCTGACCGGCTGGGTGAACAACGCGGCGGTGTTCCGCGACGCCGCGCTGCACTCCGCGTCGGCCGACACGGTGCTGGACCTGATCACCGTGAACCTGCGCCCGGCGGTGGTGGGCGCCGCGGTCGCCGTCCGCCACTTCCTGGCCCGCGCCACCGGCGGCGCGATCGTCAACGTCTCGTCGCACCAGGCCCGCCGGCCGGTGCCCGGTGCGCTGCCGTACGCGACGGCGAAGGCCGCCGTGGAGGGGCTGACCCGGGCGCTGGCCGTCGAGTATGGACGGCACGGCATCCGCGCCAACGCGGTAGCGCTCGGCTCGATCGCCACCGAGCGGCACGCAGAGTTCCTGGCCGCTCAGGAGCCCAGCCAGGCTGAGTGGATCACCACCGAGCTGAACCGGCTGCACCCGGTGGGCCGGATCGGGCGTACCGACGAGGTGGCCGAGGCGGTCGCGTACCTTCTGTCACCCGCGGCGAGCTTCATCAACGGGGTGACACTGCCGGTGGACGGGGGACGGGCCGTGCTCGGCCTCGACCCGGAGGCCCGCTGACAGGTTCTCGGGGGGCAGCTGCTCCGCGCCGCTGTGTTAGCCTCCGTGCGCGCCCCAGATGGGCCTACCCCCGGAGGTTCTGGCTACTTCAGCCACCACGCCGAGATCGACGCGTCGTCCGCGTCTCTCGTGCGGGATCCGGGGCGTCGGCGCCCTCGGGGCTTTGTCATCTGGGTGGCTGGGTGAATGCTGTGGGCCTGCGGTCGGGTCGTCGGATCGACCGGAAAGAAGACCGTACGCATGACAGTCACGTTCAACCACACCATCATCGCGAGCAAGGACAAGAGCGCCTCGGCCGCGTTCTACCGCGAGCTGTTCGACCTGCCGGAGGCCCCCTCGTGGGGGCCGTTCGCCAACGTGCGGTTGGACGACGGCGTACTGCTCCAGTTCGCCGAGCCGCCGGTGGACATCCAGATGCAGCACTACGCGTTCCTCGTCGACGACGAGGTGTTCGTGCGGTGCCTGGCGTTCGTCGAGGGGCGTGGCATCACGTACTGGGCCGACCCGCAGCTGAAGCGGGAGGGGGAAACCAACACCGAGCACGGTGGGCGGGGCTTCTACTTCTTCGACCCGGCCGGCCACGCCATCGAGATCATCACCCGGCCGTACCTGTAGGGGGCGACGGCGTCACCCTCAGCATGCGCGTGGTCTGGAGCCCGGTTACCCAGGCCACGCGCGGCGATTCGGCTCCGCCATAGCAGATCGGGGCATGATCAGGGCGTTGTCCACAGTGGGGGTGGTTGTCCACAGAATGCCGTCGTCACCCTCCACCGTCCCGGCCGCCGCCATAGCGTCGCGCTGTGTCGCACGACGAGGAGACAGAGGTACGCCAGCGCCTGCGCCGGCTGACGGAGGCGGCTGTCGCGCCGTCGCCCCGGCCGGCGGCGCCGCTCACGGGCGTACCCCCGTCGTCTCTGGTCGGCGCGCTGCCTGCGGACGGGCTGCCTTTCCAGCCTGCCGCGCCGGCAGTGGAGCCGGCGCCGGGCGGCCTCGCGGTTCCACCCGAGTCGCGGTTGCCCGGCCCGGGGGCGTTCGACCCCGGGCGACGCGGTGTGCGGGCGTTGGCGGTGGTCGCCGTGGTGGTGGTCCTGGCTGCGGCAGGTTGGGCCTGGCAGGCCCGGCCGCGGTCGGAGCCGGTCGCGCCACTGGTCAGCGATGCCGCGTCGGCCGCACCGTCGGGTGGCCCCAGCGTGTCCAGCTCCGGCGAGGTGGTGGTGGCGGTCGCGGGCAAGGTCCGCAAACCCGGTCTGGTACGTCTACCGGCCGGGTCCCGTCTCGCCGATGCGGTGCAGGCGGCCGGCGGCGCATTGCCCGGGGTCGACGTGGCGCTGCTCAACCCCGCCCGCAAGGTCACCGACGGTGAGCTGATCGTGGTCGGGGTGACGCCACCGCCGGGCGGCGCGGCCGGGCCTGCGGCGGGCGGTGCGGCACCCGCCGTCGGGCCGCTGAATCTCAACACCGCGACACTGGCGCAGCTCGACGCGCTGCCCGGGGTGGGGCCGGTGCTCGCCCAACGCATCCTCACCCACCGGGATCAGCACGGCGGGTTCACGTCCGTCGGCGACCTACGCCAGGTCGACGGGATCGGTGATGCCCGCTACGAGCAGCTCAAGGACCTGGTGACGGTGTGAGCGGGCCCGCCGCTGGCCCACCGCCGCCTCGCATCGCCCAGCCCGGCCCTCCGGTCGAGCAGTCGCAGACCGTGCCCCCGGCTGGTCGGGCCGGATCCGAGCCGCCGGATCTGCGCCTGGCTGGGCTCGCCGTGGCGGCCTGGCTCACCGCGCTCGCCGGCCTGCACCTCGGCAGCCGCACCGTGCTGCTGGTGGCCGGCACGGCGGCCGGGCTGACGACGGTTGGTGCCGGGCACCTGCTGGGCCGCCTCGGCTGTCCCCGAGCCGTGGGGCGGCGTTACGGGTGGGTGGCGGTGGCGGTGGGCCTCGGTGTGGTCTGCGGTGGTGCGGCCACCGCCGCCCGGCTCGCCGTCCGCGACGCGCCGCCGATCCGGGCCCTCGCCGAGCAACGGGCTCCGGTCACCGCCGACCTTGTCGTCCGGGACGACCCCCGCCCGATCCGCAGCGCCGGGCGGCCGGGCATGTTGCTGGTGTCGACGCAGTTGGTCCGGCTCACCGGCCCGGACGGTCGGCGGGTCCACGCGTCGGTGCGGCTGCTCGTGCTGACGACCGACCCGGCCTGGCGGGGCCTGCTGCCCGGGCAGCGCCTCACCGCCGACGGCCGGCTCGGCGTTCCGCGCGGAGGCGACCTCACCGCGGCGGTGCTCAGCACCAACAGTCCACCGCAGCGGCACGGCGCGTCGTCCTGGGCGCAGCGGGCCGCCGGGGTGCTGCGTACCGGCCTGCAACGCGCCTGCGCGCCGCTGCCCGACGACCCCGGTGGGCTGCTGCCCGGTCTGGTGGTGGGCGACACCAGCCGACTACCGCCCGCCGTCGAGGAGGACTTCCGAGCCACCGGGATGACCCACCTCAACGCGGTCTCCGGCTCCAACGTCGCGATTGTGGTGGGTGCGGTGTTGTTGCTGGCCCGGTGGGCACGGGCCGGTCCGTGGCTCGCCGCCGCGCTCTGTGCGGTGGCGCTGGTGGGGTTCGTCATCCTGGTCCGCCCGTCGCCGAGCGTCGTACGGGCCGCCACGATGGGGGCGATCGGGCTCGCCGCGCTCGCCGCCGGTCGTCCTCGGGCGGCGCTGCCCGCGTTGGCCGCTGCCGTGACCGTGCTGGTGCTCGTCGACCCGGAGTTGGCCGGGGACCCGGGGTTCGCGCTCTCCGTGCTGGCCACCGGTGGCCTGCTGCTGCTCGCGCCGCGCTGGCGGGACGGGCTGCGGCGGCGAGGCGTACCGACAGGGCTGGCCGAGGCGCTGGCCGTGCCGGCGGCCGCCCAACTTGCCTGCGGCCCGGTCGTCGCCGGCATCTCCGGCACGGTCAGCCTCGTGGCGGTGCCGGCGAACCTGCTGGCCGTGCCGGCCATCGCGCCAGCAACAGTGCTGGGCGTGCTGGCGGCACTGGTGTCGCCGATCTGGCCGGCCGGTGCCGGGTTCGTCGCGTGGCTGGCGAGTTGGCCGGCCTGGTGGTTGGTGCTCATCGCCCGGCAGGGGGCTCGGCTGCCGGGCGGCACCCTGCCGTGGCCGGGTGGTGTGCCCGGGGCCCTGCTGCTGACCGGGCTGACAGTCGCGCTGCTGATCGCGGTGCGCCGACCACTCGTCCGCCGGCTGGTCGCGGTGGTCGGTGTCGCCGCGGTGCTGGGTGCCCTGCCGGTGCGGCTGGTGGCCGCCGGCTGGCCGCCCGCCGGTTGGGTGGTGGTGGCCTGTGCGGTCGGGCAGGGCGACGCCGTGGTGCTTCCGGTCGGCAGCGGCCGGGCCGTGGTGGTGGACGCCGGGCCGGAACCAGGTGCGGTGGACGGTTGCCTGCGCCGGCTCGGAGTACGGGAGGTGCCGCTGCTGGTGATCAGCCACTTTCACGTGGACCACGTGGGCGGGGTGGCCGGGGTGTTCCGAGGGCGGCGGGTGGGTGCCGTGCTGACGCCGTCATCGACGGACCCGGAGAGCGGCCGGGACCTGGTCCGGGCGGCGGCCACCGGCGGGCAGGCCGCGCTGCTGACCACCGTGGCCGGCGCTCGCCATCCCGTGGGCGGGGTCGACCTGTTGGTGCTCGGCCCGCCGTACCCGCTGGCGGGGACCAGATCCGACCCGAACAACAACTCACTGGTGCTGCGCGCCACGGTGGCCGGGGTGCGGATCCTGCTGGCCGGCGACGCGGAGACCGAGGAGCAGCACGCGATGGTGACCCGGGCAGCGCCCGGCCAGTTGAGGGCGGACGTCTTGAAGGTCGCGCACCACGGTTCGGCGTATCAGGACCCGGGCTTCCTCGACGCGGTGCGGCCGGCGGTGGCGCTCGTGCCGGTGGGCACCGGCAACACCTACGGGCACCCGAGCCCGGGGCTGCTCGCCCGCCTGAACAGCGGCGGCGTCCGGGTGCTGCGCACCGACACGGACGGCGATGTGGCGGCGGTCCGGACGGGCAACGGTCTCGCGGTGGCCCGGCGAGGTCTGCCCGCAGGCCGGCAGCCCTGAGCCGCACTCCGATTCGATGAACGATTTGCGCATTAAGGGGGGAATCGAGTTAGATGTCTTGATTTGCACTGTGTGCGGGCTGCGCCGACCAAGCAGCGAATGAGCAGGCACGATCCCGCCGCAGGCCGTGCGAATATGGGCGACGTGACCCCCGCCAGCCTCGCCCCCATTCTGCTCGTCCTCGGTGACGAGGAACTGCTCGCCACGCGCGCGGTCACCGAAGCTGTCGCGAAGGTTCGCGGCGTCGACCCCGAGGTGGACGTCCGCGAGTACCAGGCCAGTGCGCTCACCGTCGGTGAGATCGCCGAGATGCTCAGCCCCTCACTGTTCGGCGGACGGCGGCTGCTGATCCTGCGCTCCGGCCAGGATGCCCGCAAGGACCTGGTCGCCGCGCTGTTGGCGTACGCGAAGAATCCCGACCCGGACGTCCAACTGCTGGTGCTGCACCTGGGCGGCGCGAAGGGCAAGGCGTTCGCCGACGGCCTGCGGGCTGCCGGCGCAACGGTGGTCCCGGCCGGCAAGCTCAAGGGGCACCGCGAGCGGGTGGCCTTCGTCCGTGACGAGATCCGCCGGGCCGGGGGGAAGTGCACCGACGACGCCGCCGAGGCGCTCATCGCCGCCGTCGGCAACGACCTGCGCGAGCTGGCCGCCGCCTGCTCCCAACTGATCGCCGACACCGATGGGCGGATCAGCGCCGAGACGGTGTCCCGTTACTACCGGGGTCGGGTCGAGGTGACCGGCTTCACCGTGGCGGACGCCACAATGGTCGGCGACGTGCCGGCCGCGCTCGAGGCACTGCGGTGGGCCCTGCACGTCGGGGTCGACCCGGTGCCCATCGCCGACGCGCTGGCCGACGGGGTGCGGACGGTGGCCCGGGTGGCGTCGGCCGGGCGGGGCAGCCCGTACCAGCTCGCCAGCAGCCTCGGCATGCCCGCCTGGAAGATCGAGCGGGCGCAGCGACAGGGGCGGGGCTGGACGCCGGAGGGACTGGTCCGGGCCATGCAGGTCGCCGCCGAGTGCAACGCGGCCGTCAAGGGCGGGTCCGACGACCGGGCGTACGCCCTGGAACGTGCGGTCTTCTCGGTTGCGGCGGCCCGGCAGGGCAGCACCAGGTGACGGGGGCGAACCGCCCAGTGTGGGCCACCATGTCCGTGGACGAGGAGCGGTACCGGCCGCTCTACGCCCGGCTCCTCGGCCTGCGGTTCGTCAACCCCGGTGGCGTGCTGTGCTTCCTCTTCTTCGAGGGTGCCATCGCCCTGGCGGTCCTGCTCGCCCTCGCCGAGTTGGTCAGCTGGTGGGCGGTGCTGGTGCTGCCGGTCGTGGTGGCGGCCATGGTCAAGCTCAACGACATGGTGGCCGCGGTCGTGGTCCGCTCCGCCGCGCTCGTACCCGAGCAGGAACGGGACCGGTTTCGCCGGCAGATGGAACCGGTGGTCGGCCGAGCCCGGGTGGAGTGGATCTCGCACAGCGTTCCCGGCGTGGTGATCACCGCCGACCCGCCGCCACCGCAGCGGCGGGCCAACCCGTCAGACTGAGCACCGACCCCGGCAGGGGCCCGCACCGAACGGCCGGCCCGGAGAAGCCCGGCCGGCCGCTGGGCCGGCGCTGTTCGAGGAGGCACGTCGGCCGACCGACGACTACCAGGACACACGGAAGCCCCGGGCCTGGGCCCGGGGCTTTCCGAATCAGTCTGACGGTGAAGTCGTCAGGCGGAGAGCGCCACCACGCGCTTTGCGATCGCGGACTTGCGGTTCGCGGCCTGGTTGGAGTGGATCACGCCCTTGCTGACGGCCTTGTCCAGCTTGCGAGAGGCGTCCAGCATGAGCGCGGTCGCCTTCTCGACGTCACCGGCCTCGGCAGCCTCGTGGAACTTCCGGACGGCGGTCTTCAGCGACGACTTGACCGACTTGTTGCGCAGCCGGGCCTTCTCGTTCTGCCGGTTGCGCTTGATCTGGGACTTGATGTTCGCCACGCGACAGCCTCGTCTTGATAGCTCGGGTTGGTCAGCTTATTGCGCATGATGACGAACATGCGTCACCGCTGCGCGAAGAGCCAGGTTACCAGGTCGCCCGGGACGAGCCAAAACGGCTCGGCCGAAACCGCCTCCGCCCGGTTCGCGGGCTCATCCGGACGCTCGACGCTTGATCCACTCGCCTTCCTGCAAACCGGGCCATCCGACCACGGCTGACAGCCCGACTTCAAGAAACCCGAGTCGATCACGAGCCGCCGGCCCGCCGGCCCGCCGGGGCCGCCGAGCCGCCGAGCCGCCGGGGCCGCCGAGCCGCCGAGCCGCCGGGGCCGCCGAGCCGCCGAGCCGCCGGGGCCGCCGGGCCCGCCGAGCCGCCGAGCCGCCGGGGCCGCCGGGCCCGCCGAGCCGCCGGGCCCGCCGAGCCGCCGGGCCCGCCGAGCCGCCGAGGCCGCCGGGCCGCCGGGGCCGCCGTCACTGCCAGCCCTGGCGGTCGGCCAGCCAGCTGAGCGACTGCTCGCCGCTCCATCGCTGGTGTGCGCGCCGGTGCGGCGAGGCCGTGGGCGGTGCGGCCGCCGCGCCGGTGAGGTAGTAGCCGGCGAGCGCGGCGAGCGCGGCGTCCAACGCGTCGGCGGGCGCGCCCGCGCACGCCGGGTGCGTGGCGAAGAGCCGGTCCGCGTCCAGCCCACTGGCGTACGCGGTGAGCAGCAGGCCGGCCAGGTCGAACCAGGCGGGCCCGGAGCAGACCCAGGTCCAGTCGCAGAACCAGGCTCGGCCGTCCGACCCGATCAACACGTTGTCGAGCCGTAGGTCGCCGTGGATCAGACCGGTCGCCCCGGCGGCGTACCGGGGGAGGAGCGACTCCAACTCCACCAGCTCGGGCAGCCGGGCCAGCAGCGGCGCGGGCAGGGGTGGGGTCGGCTCGCGACCGGCGGCGACCTCCTCCCACCAGAGGATGTCCGACCGGGCCAGGTCGGCCAGGCGCGGCAGGCCGAGCGCGGTCAGCTCGGCCGGCGGGTCGGCCAGGGCGGCGGCGATCTGCGCGTACCCGGCCAGGGTGGCGTCCAGCTCGGCGGGCACCCAGGGCAGGCTCGGGGTGTGCCCGTCGACGGCGTCGGTGCACAGCACGAACCAGCCGGCCGCGGAGAGGGTCCACCGGGGGCGGGGCGCCGGCAGGTCCACCGGCAGCCGGTCGAGGATCGCGGCCTCTCGGGCGTACCAGTCGACCAGATGCGGTTGCTCGGCGGCGGGTGCGGCCTTGACGAAGGCCCGAGCACCGTCGGCGGTGTCGAGCACGGCGGCGAAACCTCTGGTGAAGCCCGCGCCCGCGACCCGGGCGGTGACCACCGGCGCGCCGAGCCGGTCCGCGACCGCGGCCCGCAGCGCCGCCGGTAACGCCGGCCACGACGGGCGCTGGGCGCTCGCGTGGTACGGCACCGGCGGCAGTTGGGGCGAGGACACCCCACCATGCTGCCCCGGGGTACGTGCACGACGCGCGGCGGCACTGCCAGACTGCCAAGCCATGAGGACCGAGGACTTCTGGCAGCTGATCGACGAGGCGCGGGCGGGCGGCGGTGGTGAGCCCGGCCCGGTCGCCGCGCGGGCCGTCGCGCTGCTCGCCGAGCGCGACCCGGAGGACATCATCGGGTACGCGCGGCATCAGACGCGGGTGCTCGCCGCCTCGCACAAGGCGGATCTGTGGGGCGCGGCGTACCTGATCAACGGCGGTGCCTCGGCCGACGGCTTCGAACACTTCCGGGGCTGGCTGATGACGCAGGGGCGTGCCGTCTTCGCCCGCGCTGTCGCCGAACCGGACTCGCTGGCCGAACTGCCCCAGGTGCGGGCGGCCTCGCTCACCGGCGAGGAGTTCTCCGCCGAGCAGATGCTCTCGGTGCCCTGGGACGCGTACCGCAAGGCCACCGCTACCGACCTGCCGGCGGACCGTGACCCGGTGCGGACGCCCGACCTCAACGACTTCTGGGACTTCGACGACGAGGACGAGGCGCGCCGGCGGCTGCCCCGGCTGGCCGCGCTCTTCGTCGAGCCGCCGATGGAGTGAGGGGTTCTCGGGCCGATCCATCGCCCGCGCAGTGGGGGCACCCCGGCGGCGTGGGAACATAGAGGGGGTCGGCGGCGCGCCGGCCTGTTCACGTCAGCCGACCAGAACGGACCGCTGTGCCACCGAAGCTCGATCCCGGCGCGAACGCCCCTGGTGCCACCGACCCCGGTCGCATCCGGAACTTCGGCATCATCGCCCACATCGACCACGGGAAGTCGACCCTGGCCGACCGGATGTTGCAGCTCACCGGCGTGGTCGACCCCCGGCAGATGCGCGCGCAGTACCTGGACCGGATGGACATCGAGCGCGAGCGCGGCATCACCATCAAGAGTCAGGCCGTCCGCATGCCGTGGACGATCCGCGAGGGTGAGCGGGCCGGCGAGCACGCCGTGCTCAACATGATCGACACCCCGGGGCACGTGGACTTCACCTACGAGGTGTCCCGGTCGCTGGCCGCCTGCGAGGGCGCTGTGCTGCTGGTCGACGCCGCCCAGGGCATCGAGGCGCAGACCCTGGCCAACCTCTACCTGGCCCTTGAGAACGACCTGCGCATCATCCCGGTGCTCAACAAGATCGACCTGCCGGCCGCGCAGCCGGAGAAGTACGCCGAGGAATTGGCCCACCTCATCGGCGGCGACCCCGCCGACTGCATCCGGGTCTCCGGCAAGACCGGCGAGGGCGTCCCGCACCTGCTCGACGAGATCGTCCGGCAGTTCATCCCACCGGTCGGCGACGCCGAGGCGCCCGCCCGGGCGATGATCTTCGATTCGGTGTACGACGTCTACCGCGGCGTCGTCACCTACGTCCGCGTCATCGACGGTCGGATCAGCGCCCGCGAGCGGATCAAGATGATGTCCACCGGCGCCGTGCACGAGCTGCTGGAGATCGGCGTCATCTCACCCGAGATGGTCAAGGCCGAGGCGCTCGGCGTCGGCGAGGTCGGCTACCTGATCACCGGCGTGAAGGACGTCCGGCAGTCCCGGGTCGGTGACACTGTCACCATCAACAGCCGGCCGGCGGCCGAGGCGTTGGGTGGCTACAAGGACCCGAAGCCGATGGTCTACTCCGGCCTCTACCCGATCGACGGGTCCGACTACCCGAACCTGCGCGAGGCGTTGGACAAGCTCAAGCTCAACGACGCCGCGCTGGACTACGAGCCGGAGACCTCCGGCGCGCTCGGCTTCGGCTTCCGCTGCGGCTTCCTCGGCCTGCTCCACCTGGAGATCATCCGGGAGCGGCTGGAGCGCGAATACAACCTCGACCTGATCTCCACCGCCCCGAACGTCGTCTACCGGGCGATCACGGACGACGGCGAGGAGATCGTGGTGACCAACCCGAGCGAGTACCCCACCGGCAAGATCGCCGAGGTGTACGAGCCGGTGGTCCGGGCCACCGTGCTGACCCCGAACGACTACGTGGGCGCGGTGATGGAGCTGTGCCAGGGCCGGCGCGGCACCCTGCTCGGCATGGACTACCTCTCCGCGGACCGGGTGGAGCTGCGCTACACGCTGCCCCTCGCGGAGATCATCTACGACTTCTTCGACCAGCTGAAGAGCCGCACCAAGGGCTACGCGTCGCTGGACTACGAGCCCTCCGGCGAGCAGGCGTCCGACCTGGTGAAGGTGGACATCCTGCTGCACGGCGAGCCGGTGGACGCGTTCAGCGCCATCGTGCACAAGGACAAGGCGTACAACTACGGCGTCACCATCGCCGCGAAGCTGCGCACGTTGATCCCGCGCCAGCAGTTCGAGGTGCCGATCCAGGCGGCCATCGGCAGCCGGGTCATCGCCCGCGAGACCATCCGGGCGATCCGCAAGGATGTGCTCGCCAAGTGCTACGGCGGTGACATCAGCCGCAAGCGCAAGCTGCTGGAGAAGCAGAAGGAAGGCAAGAAGCGGATGAAGATGGTCGGCCGGGTCGAGGTGCCGCAGGAGGCCTTCATCGCCGCCCTCTCCTCCGACTCCGGCGACGGCAAGGCCGCCGGCAAGAAGTAGTTCACGACGCTGTACGCGCCCGGGTGTCACACGCCCGGGCGCGTCGCGTTTCAGGGCGTCCCGGTCGCCCCGCGTGGTGTGGGCGTCGGCGTCGGCACCGTCTCCACTGGCGCGGGGGGCGGGGTGCTTCGTGCTGGGAGCGTCGGCGCTGTGGCGCGGGGCGCTGTGGTGCGGGTGTTGGGGCGCGGGGTGCTGGGGCTCGGCGCTGTGGTGCGGCGGTGCGACCGTCGGTGCGGCAATTTTTTCCGTCGCTGTCGTCGGGTCGGTGGGTCGACGAAACCGCCTCCTACCTGTGTGGACGCACTCACGGGCCAATCGACGCGTCGCTGGAGCATCGACGAGTGACGCTCTTCTTCGGGGTGAGTCGGTTTGGGTTTTCGGGGGGCCGGGCACTTAGCCGTCACGACAGGAAGCACACAGCTCGTGTGTCAGACATTCTTAGAAGGAGGGCGACCGTGGAGTTCACCGTGTGGGGCATCATCACTGCGATCGTTGTTGGTCTCATCGTCGGCGCGCTCGGCCGTCTGGTCGTCCCGGGCCGGCAGAACATGCCGATCTGGCTGCACATGCTGATCGGTATCGGTGCGGCACTGCTGGGCACCGTTCTGGCGCGGGCCATCGGCATCGCGACCGAGACGAGCGGTGTCGACTGGGGCGAGCTGCTGGTGCAGGTCGTGGTCGCGGCGATCGCTGTCGCGCTGGTGGCCGGTGTGGGTGGCCGCCGCCGCGTGACCCGGTAACACCACGGCACCAACCCTTACCAGCGACACCATCGATGGGCGCCCGGCCGACAGGTCGGGCGCCCATCGACGTTCCGCCCGCCACGGGTGGGGCGTCGCCGTCTTCATACCGTCGCGACGGCCTCCCGCCCGACGTTTCGGCAGGCGGCCCGATGTCTGTCTGTGCGGCCGAAGGTCCGCGGCGTGCAGCTCGCGGTCTACGCGGCGCAGCCTCCCGAGTCTGCTGGCGACTTGCCAGGCGTGCGGCGAGCCGGATCGCGGTCATCGTTTCGGTTCCCGGGGGAGCCGGGGGTTCCGGGTCGCCGCACTGGCACGCCGCAGCCCCGTATCTCTGCCAGCTCCGGTCGAACGACGACACCGCCGAATGCGGCGACCCCTTGTTGAACGCGGCCAGTGGTCGCGGGCGGTGGAACGTGCTCCTCTCGGCCAGATCGTGATCGTTTGGTGAGTGAAGTCGGTTTGGAATTTGGGTGGGTCGGGCAATTAACGGTCACGACAGGAAGCACACGCACCGTGTGTCAGACATTCTTGAAGGAGGGTGGCCGTGGAGCTCACCGTGTGGGGCATCATCACTGCGATCGTTGTTGGTCTCATCGTCGGCGCGCTCGGCCGCCTGGTCGTTCCGGGCCGGCAGAACATGCCGATCTGGCTGCACCTGCTGATCGGTGTCGGTGCGGCGCTGCTGGGCACCGTTCTGGCGCGGGCCATCGGCATCGCGACCGAGACCAACGGTGTCGACTGGGGCGAGCTGCTGGTGCAGGTCGTGGTGGCCGCGATCGCTGTCGCGCTGGTGGCCGGCGTGGGTCGCCGCCGCAGCATCACCCGATAACGACCCGGCATCATCTGGTAACACCCCACCACCGGTGGGACAGCACCACTCGAAAGAGCGCCCGGCCACGCCGGGCGCTCTTTCGTGTTGAAGCGCCCAACTTTGGCCCGACGTCGGAGTGCCCGCCGGTGGGGCGCTGCGGTACGTTCGCCACGCTTCGGCCAGCGCCACCCACTGTCGTAAAGGAATTCTCCGTACTAGGGTGCGGCGGAGAAGGTTAGTTCCAGGCGGCGCGAGGGGAGAAGTGGCGTGAACAGGTGGAAGCGGTTGGCCCCGGTCACCGCCATGGTGGCCTCGGCCGCGATGGTGCTGACCGGCTGTGGGGGCTCCGGCGACGACGCGGCCGACGACAGCAAGCTCACGGTCTGGATGATGGGCGAGGGCGGGGACGCGCAGAATTCCTTCCTCGACGGGGTCGAGGCCGAGTTCCGTCAGAAGCACCCCGACACCGATGTGGTCGTGCAGTACATCCCCTGGCTGGAGGCGCCCAAGAAGTTCCAGGCCGCGCTCGCCGGCGGTGAGGGACCGGACATCACCGAGCTGGGCAACACCGAGACCCAGGGGTGGGCCGCCCAGGAGGCGCTCGCCGACGTGAGCAGCCGGATGGGTGGCTGGGCGGACGGCAAGGACCTGCTGCCCGACCTGGTGCGTAACGCGCAGCTCGACGGCAAGCAGTACGGCGTGCCCTGGTACGCGGGTGTGCGGGCCATCTACTACCGCACCGACTGGTTCGCCGAGGCCGGCGTGCAGCCCCCGAAGACCTGGGACGACCTGGTCAGCGTGGCCAAGGCCGTGCAGGCGAAGAAGAAGGGCACGTACGGCATCGCCCTGCCGGGCAACTCCGAGCTGCCCTTCTACTCCTTCCTCTGGGGAGCCGGCGGTGAGATCGCCAGCAACCAGGGCGGCACCTGGAAGTCCGGCTACACCACGCCGGAGGCGCAGCGGGCGGTCAAGTTCTGGACCGACCTGGTGACCGTCCACAAGGTGGCCCCGCCGGCCGCCGCGGGCTGGAACGAGATCGACGCGCGTACCCAGTTCGCCACCGGCAAGGCCGCGATGGCCTTCGCCGGCAGCTGGCAGCAGGGTGCCATCAAGAAGGACAACCCCGAGATCGAGAAGGTCTGGGGTACGTTCCCGATCCCCGGCCCGGACGGCAAGGCGGCGCCCGGTTTCGCGGGCGGCTCGGACGTGGCGATCTGGAAGGACAGCGAGCGGCAGGACCTGGCCTGGGACTACCTGACCGTGCTGCTGAACAAGAAGAACGCGCAGAGCTTCGCGAGCAGCCTCGGCTTCTTCCCGGTCTACCAGGATCTGGTGTCCGGTGACGCGTACGCGAACGACAAGGTGATGGCGGCGTTTGCCACCACGATGCAGAACACCAAGCTCACGCCGCTCACCCCGAAGTGGGTGGAGGTCAGCCGGACGAAGACGGTGACCCAGGCGATGAACAGCTCGGTGATGAAGGGTCAGAAGACGGTCGAGAAGGCCACCGCCGACGCGGCCACCGAGATGGAAAGCATCCTCAACGCCAAGTGAGCACGCTGACCGAGGTGCCGGAGGCGGCCGCCGCGCGGGACACCCCCGCGCGGCGCCGTCGCCGGGTGGACCGCCTGCCCTACCTGCTGCTCCTGCCCGCCCTGCTGATCATCGGGGTGCTGCTGCTCTGGCCGCTCGGCCAGGTGGTGGTGATGTCCTTCTACCGGCTGAACAGCGTCCGGCAACTACGCGGCGATCGGGAGTGGCCGTGGGTGGGGCTCGGTAACTACACCGACATTCTCTCCGATCCGTTCTTCCTGACCGTGCTGCGCAACACGGTGCTGTTCGCC
Source organism: Micromonospora sp. C97 (assembly GCF_018070385.1). Taxonomy (NCBI): domain Bacteria; kingdom Bacillati; phylum Actinomycetota; class Actinomycetes; order Micromonosporales; family Micromonosporaceae; genus Micromonospora; species Micromonospora sp. C97. The sequence goes on along the minus strand of NZ_JAGPXU010000027.1, from coordinate 32,502 downwards.
GCGGCCAATGTGCTGCTCACGATGGTGCTCGGCACCCTGGTGGGGTTGCTGCTCAACCGGCTCGGTCGCAAGATGGCGACGTTCGTGGCGAGCTGCGTGATGCTCGCCTGGGCCACGCCTGCGCTGACCGGCACCATCGTCTGGAAGTGGATCTTCGACGATACGAGCGGCCTGGTCACCTGGTTGTTCAACGCGCTGCCGGACGGGCTCTCGAACGGCCTGTTCGGGCGCAGCGACTGGACCGGCTACGGCTGGTTCAACTCGCCACTGCTCTTCTTCGCCATCCTCACGCTGGTGGTGGTCTGGCACTCGTTCCCGTTCATCGCGGTGAGCGTGCTCGCCGGGCTGAAGAGCGTGCCGAGTGAGCTGCACGAGGCGGCCCGGGTGGACGGCGCCAGCCCGTGGCGGGTCTTCTGGAAGATCACCTTTCCGTTGCTGCGCCCGGTCTTCGGAATCCTGATCGTGCTCTCCACGATCTGGGACTTCAAGGTCTTCACCCAGCAGTTCGTGCTGGCCGGCGGCACCCAGGACCGGCCGACGTTCATGCTCGCCATCTACTCGTACGCCGAAGCGTTCTCTCCGCCGCCGAAGTACGGGCTCGGCGCGGCCATCGCGGTCATCCTCACGCTGATCCTGTTGGTGGTCACCGGCTTCTACGTACGCATGGTGCTCAGGCAGGAGGACGAGTCGTGAAGAAGGTCGCCCTCAACGGCGCCGGGCTGCTGGTCGCGCTCTTCGCGGCGTTCCCGGTCTACTGGATGATCTCCACCTCGCTGAAGCCGAGCAGAGAGATCTTCTCGGCCACCCCGCAGCCGGTGCCGACCCACCCGACGCTTGAGCACTACCGGGAGATCCTGACCGGCAACCTGATCCCCGGTGTCAGCTTCCTCGACTTCTTCCTCAACAGCGCACTCGTCGCCGTCTCGACGGTGGTGCTCAGCGGTCTGGTGGCGTTGCTCGCCGCGACAGCTGTGGCCCGGTTCCGCTTCAAGCTGCGGACCAGCTTTCTGATCATGCTGCTGGTGGTGCAGATGATCCCGCTGGAGGCGTTGGTCATCCCGCTGTTCCTGATGATCCAGCGGCTGGGGCTCTACAACACCCTGCCCAGCCTGATCCTCACGTACCTGGGTTTCTCGCTGCCGTTCGCGGTCTGGATGCTGCGCGGCTTCGTCGCGGCGGTGCCGAAGGAGCTGGAGGAGGCGGCGGCGATCGACGGGGCCAGCCGGGCCCAGACCTTCCGCCGGGTGCTCTTCCCGCTGGTCGCGCCCGGCCTGGTGGCCACCAGCATCTTCTCCTTCATCACCGCGTGGAACGAGCTGATCTTCGCGTTGACGTTCATCAACGACCAGGGCAGCTACACGCTGCCGGTGGCGATGACCTTCTTCTTCGGTCGCGACGACACCAACTGGGGTCCGGTGATGGCCGCGTCCACCCTGTTCACCCTGCCGGTCATCATCTTCTTCCTGCTGGTGCAGCGTCGGATGGTCTCCGGTCTGGTGGCCGGCGCCGTCAAGGGCTGAGGGTCGCCCCGGTACCGGTAGACGATCTTGAAGGCGGGTCGACCCTGCCGGCCCCCGCTAGGCTGACCGTCATGACGGGCAGGGTGGCAGCGGTGAACCTCGGCGTGGTGACCGAGGCGGAGTGGGCCGGCGACGCGAGCGGGCGCAGCGGCATCGACAAGCGGTCGGTGGGCTCGCCTGTGCTGTTCCGCGTCGACGGGGTGGTTGGCGACTTCATCGGCGAGCGGGCCCACCACGGGGGCGAGGACCAGGCGGTCTACGCCTACGCGGAAGAGGACGCCGCCTGGTGGGCCACCGAACTGGGGCGCGGTATCGGACCCGGCGGCTTCGGCGAGAACCTCACCACGTACGCGGTGGACCTGACCGGCGCGGTGATCGGTGAGCAGTGGCAGGTCGGATCGGCAGTGCTCCAGGTGACCAAGCCGCGAACGCCGTGCGCCACCTTCGCCGGCTTCTGGGGCGTACCGGATCTGATCAAGCGGTTCACCGTCCGGGCGCTGCCCGGTGCCTACCTGCGGGTGCTTCGCGAGGGGGAGGTGGGGCCGGGTGACCCGGTCGACGTGGTGGACCGGCCCGCGCACGGGGTGACCATCGGTGAGGTGTTCCGGGCCACCACCCTGGAGCCGGAGCTGCTGCCCCGCCTGCTGGAGGCACCCGACCTGCCGGAGTCGATCCGGGACAAGGTCCGCCGGCGTCTCGCCACCCGTAACTGACATCGAGGGCCGAAGGGCCCACCCGGGTGGAACGCCACGCTTTGTTATCACTATCAATAGTGATAACGTTCGGGCGTGGAGATGTCGAGAGAACGCTGGGCGGACCTGGCGCTGCACCCGGTGCGGATCCGGATCCTGCGTGCGGTCGCGGGCACCCGCCTGACCACGCAGGGCCTGCTTGAGCTGCTGCCCGATGTCCCACAGGCCACGATGTACCGGCACCTGGCGATCCTGGTCAAGGCCGGGCTGGTCGAGGTGATCGATGAACGCAGGGTGCGCGGTGCCGTCGAGCGGGTGTACGCGTTGCCCGCGCGCGGCGCGACGCTCGACCCTGCGGCCCTCGCCACGGCTACGCGGGAGGACCACGCCCGTTACTTCACGGCGTTCATGTCGAGCCTGCTGTCGGAGTTCTCCCGCTATCTCACCCGGGAGCGGATCGACTTCACCGCCGACGGCGTGGGCTACCAGCAACTCGTGCTGCACCTGACCGACGCCGAACTGGGCGAGTTCGCCGCCGGGCTCAACGCACTGGTGGGCCCGTTGCTCGGCAACCAACCCGGCGGCGGGCGGATACCGCGACTGTTGGCGACCGTCCTGCTGCCCACCGATCTGCCGACGGCCGACAGGCGCGCACCCGCGTCGACTGACGACTCCGACACGACGAGAGGGGAAGACTGATGGCATCGGTCATGGTGACCAACGATGTGATCGACATTCGATTCACCGGATGGGAGCGGGTCTGGGTCGGGCGGGAGCGGTTCGCACCGCCCCTCACCGCGGTGCGGCACGTCGCCCTGGTGGACAGCCCGCTCCGCCTGGCCCGTGGCGCACGCCGCGGATACGTGGTGTCCGGCTTCGCCAAGATCGGAGTGTGGGGCCTGTACGGGGGTCCTCGGCAGCTCGTGGCGGCCCGCCGGGCGGAACCAGGGCTGCACCTCGTTCTGGACCGGGCGGCGTTCGACGGCGAGTTCGACGAGGTGGTGCTCTCCAGCCCCGCCGCGCCGGGCCTCGTGGAGGCGATCACGCGTGCCATGGCGGCCCGCGCGTGACCGGCGACCACCTCGCGATCGAGGTGTCGCGCCTGACGAAGCGCTTCGGTGACGTCACCGCCGTGCGTGATCTGAGCTTCACCGTGCGACCCGGCGTGATCACCGGGTTCCTCGGCCCGAACGGCGCCGGCAAGACCACCACGATGCGCATGATGACCGGGCTGGTGTCGCCGACCGGTGGCACCGCCACGATCGGCGGGCGGACGTACGGCCAACTGGCCCGGCCGTCGCGCACGGTCGGCGCCGTGTTCGACGCCAACGCGTTCCACAGTGGACACACCGCCCGTGACCACCTGCGCGTCTACGCCGCGATGGGCGGATACCCGGACAGCCGCGTCACCGACCTGCTCGACATGCTCGGCCTCGCCGAGGCCGCACACCGGCGCACCCGAGGATTCTCCACGGGCATGCGGCAGCGGCTCAACCTCGCCACAGCGTTGCTCGGCGACCCCCGCGTCCTGCTGCTGGACGAGCCCGGCAACGGCCTGGACCCGGAGGGCGTGTCATGGCTACGCGGCTTCCTGCGCCAGTTCGCCGACGAGGGCCGTACCGTCCTGATCTCCAGCCACGCGCTCGGCGAGATCCAGCAGCTCGTGGATGACGTCGTGGTGATCCGGCGTGGCGAACTCGTCGCCGCCGGGCCCTGTTCCCAGCTCGCCGGCCCGCCGGCGGTGCTGGTCACCTCACCCGACGCGGCCGCGCTCGCTGCCGTCCTGACGGCCGGCCCCGCCAACGGCGGCCCGGCACCGCACGTCGAAGCCGCCGGGCCCGACCGGCTGCGGGTACGGGGGCTGGACGCGCCGGGCCTCGCCGACCTCGCCGCCGCCCATCACGTGCGGGTGCACGAGCTGGTCGTCGAGACCACCAGCCTCGAAGAACTCTTCCTCCACCTCACCAGGGACAAGGCGGTCAGCTGATGAACCTCCTGATCAGAGCGGAGTTCCGCAGGCTGCTGGCCACCCGGATGTGGGGCGGCCTGCTGCTCGCCGCCGCTGCGCTGGGCGGCGGCATGTTCGGGGCCATGGCGCTGGCGGGGCCGGAGAACTTCGACCCGCCGATGCCCGGTCTGGACACCGAGGCCGGCCTCCGCGCGATCCTCGGCATCCTCGGCTACACCGCGTTCGTGCCGGCCGCAGCCGGGGCCCTCGCGGTCACCTCCGAGCACCGACACCACACCGCCGCGGTCACCTTCCTGTTCGCGCCGCGCCGTGGGCGGGTGCTCGCCGCCAAACTCGCCACGTACGCGGTGGTCGGTCTCGCCTATGGGCTCGTCCTCGCGGGCACCGCCGCGGTGGCGCTGTTCGCCGTCGCCGCCGCCCGCGGCGTCGCACTCGGTCTGCCAGCCACCACAGTGCTGGCGCTGCTCGGCCGTATCGCCGTCGCGATGGTGGTCTACCTGCTCCTCGGGGCCGGGGTGGGCGCCCTCGTCCACCACCAGATCGCGGCGCTGTGTGTCGTGACCGGCTATCTGTACGTGGGGGAGCCGGTGCTGATGATGATCCCGGGCGTCAACACGCTGTACCCGATCCTCCCCGGCGGAGCCACCGCCGCGCTCACCGATTTCACCTACGTCGCCGACGCCATCTCCGCGGAACTCGGCAGCGGCGCCGTCCACCTCCTCCCACCGGCGGCCGGGGCTCTCCTGCTCACCGCGTACGCGGTGGCCGCCTCGGCGATCGCCGTGTTGCTGCCCCTGCGCCGGGACGTCACCTGACCGTCCCGTGCCGCCGGGACGACACGCCAGTGTCGGGGTGACCGGCGGACGGTAAGAAACGGATGACAGGGCCGAGCCCGAGCCGTTGCCCGTATTGTCCCCTTTGGGGGCGTGCGGTGGAGGCCGGGTGGAGCGCGATGTCGATGGCAACGGATGGCGGCGCCACGGCAGCGGCACCCACCGATCCGGACCTGGAACGTCCGGCGTTTCTGGAACTCTTCTTCGACCTCGTCTACGTCTTCGCGCTGGTCACTCTGGCGAACATGCTCGCCAACGACCTGACCTGGACCGGCCTCGCCGAGGCGTTGGTGCTGCTGCTCGCGTTCACGATGATCTGGGCGCTCACCGTGTGGACGGCGGACACCATCGACCTGACCCGTCCATCAGGGCAGGGGCATCTCATCTGGGTGGCGGCGGCCAGTCTGCTGTTGGCGGCGACCGCGGCCGACGCGTACGGCGATCGTGCGCTGCTCTTCGCGATCACCTTCGTGATCATTCCCCTCAGCACCACCGCCTACTACGCCGTTGTCGTCTCGAAGGGCTGGCCCCTGCGGCGTTCGACGATCCGGATCCAGACCTGGAAGTCCATCACCGCCGTCGGATGGATCGGCGGGGCGCTCGTGGGCGGCTCGGGCCAGCTGCCGATCTGGGCGCTCGCGGTCGTCGTCGAGTACGTCGGGGCGGTGTGCGGCTGGCCGCTGCCCCGGATCGGTCGCTCACGACCCCGGGACTGGCGGCTGGTCCACGCGCGGGTGGCCGAGCGCTACCGGCAGTTCGTCATCATCGCGCTCGGGGTGTCGATCTTCGTGACCGGGACGACCTTCAGCAGGAGCGAGTACACGCTGGAGAGCGCCTGGGCGCTGCTCGTGGTGTTCAGCACGGTGGTGCTGATGTGGCGGATCTACATCTACCGCGCCGGTGAGCTGCTGACCGACGCGATCGTCCGGTCGACCGACCCGGCGTTGTTCACCCAGTCCGCCGCGATCACCCATCTGATCATGGTGGCCGGCATCGCCGGCGCGGCGGTCACCAGCGACCTCGTGGTGAATCGACCGTTGGGCGAGACCCCGCCGTCGTGGGCCGCTGTCATCCTCGGCAGCCCCGCGTTGTACCTGCTCGGCCGGGGCCTCCTCGATTTCACCGTGTTCGGACGCATCTCGCGCTCCCGGCTGGCCGGCGTGGTGCTGCTGGGGTGCCTGGCGCCGGCCACGCCCGTGCTGCCGCCGATCCTGGTCGCCCTGCTCGCCATGATCGTGCTGGCCCTGATCGCCGTGGCGAACCTGGCCAGCACCCGACGACACACCCGTACCCCGGCGCCGCCGATGCTGGGGTGAGACTCCGCGCGGCCGGTGGGGCGACCTCTCATCGGGCCGCCGTGATGACCTCGGCCGGTCTGCGCCGTGCAGCCAGGCCTTCCCCGGCCAGGGTGAGCAGCAGGACCAGGTTCGCCACCACCAGGACTGTCAACGGCGGCAGCCGGAACGCGCCGGGCGCGACAAGCGCGCCCAGCAACACGCCCGCCAGCAGCACGATCGCCAGCACCCGGGACCAGAGAATCCGGGCCGTCACGACGGCATCGAACAGCACGCTGCCGAGCAGGAACAGCGCCGGGCCGCCGAGGATGGCAACCATCACATCCACCGGGGTGTGACCGGACGGCCGAGCGATGACCATCGAGGTGCCGGTCGAGACCAACACCACCCCGGCCACCATCACCAGGTGCGTGTACGAGGTGGAGGTGCCGGAGCGGACCCTCTCCACGGTCGTGACGCTCGGTGGGGCCAGGATCCGCTGGACGCGCTGGAAGTAGAGCTGGAACAGCAGGACCGCGCTGACGAACGCGACTGCGCTCGCGGTCACCTGACCGGCGGTGAACCCGCTGCCGGCCAGCCCCATGCCGGTGCTCAGGATCAACTCGCCGAGCGCGACGATGAAGATCGCCCGGTGCCGCTCGGAGAGGTGCACCCCGGTGAAGATCTGGCTGGCGAGTTCGGTGCGCCCCAGCCCCGGCGTCGGCCAGCCGAACCGTGCCGAGCCGAGGTCGACCACCACCGCGAGCGACCAGAGCGCCAGCCGAGCCGTCCCGTCCACGAACACCCCGGCCACCCAGGGCGCCACGGTCACGCCGAACCAGAAGAAGACCCTGATGCTCCGGGCCTGGATCGGACGATTGACCCGGGTGCCGGGGATCAGGACGGCGTCGCGGACCAGGTGGATGCCGAAGTACGCGGCGACGAAGAGCCACCCGTACCTGCCGAAGGCGTGCGGTGTCGCGATCGCCATCAGCAGGGTGCCGAGCATGACCAGCAGGACGGTCGCCTGGATGATCGGCAGTCGGGGGTCGAACAGGTCGGTGAGCCACGCCGTGAGCACCCAGACCCACCAGGCGGCCAGCAGCAGGACGGCGGTCTGCGCCGCGTTCCGTACGGTGAGGTCCTCGCCCAGGCTGGCGGAGAGCCGGGAGAGCAGGAAGATGTAGACCAGGTCGAAGAAGAGTTCCAGGAAGGTCGGGTATTCCGGCTCGCCGCGACGGCGGAGGATCCGGGGGAGCGGAGCGGACGTCACTGCGGCTGCCTCCTGTGCCACCCCGCGCCCCGGCCAGGCGCTGCGCCCCGGCTCTGCCTACCCGTCACGCTACCGACACCGCGGCGCCCGGTGGCCCGGAAGCGGATACGGGAACGGCCCCCGCCAGCGGTGGCGGGGGCCGTTCTCAGACGCAGGTGATCAGCGCAGCCAGGGGATGCTGCGGTCGAGCAGGCCGCGCTCCTTGAGCTCCTTGCGCAGCGGGATCTCGTCGTCGACGTACCCGTCCCAGTTGATGCCCCAGTAGTTGGCGGTGTGGGTGCCCTCACCGATCAGCTGACGCTGCACCGGGGTGCGGTTGCGGTACCACTCGCCGTTCACGTCGGGGTGCAGCTCGTCCAGCGGACGGATCCACCGGTAGGTGTAGCCGACGAAGAGCATCTTGCGGGTGATGGTCGACAGGTTCGTCGAGCGCGAGTGCCACTGCCGGCGGTCGAAGATGAAGGCGTCGCCCGGGTTGGCGGTGATCTCCACCGTGCCCTCCGGGTCCGGGTTGTGCACGCTGAGGTCCTTGGGACGGTCCAGCGAGTTCCACAGGTGGCTGCCCGGGATGACCTTAGTGGCGCCACGGCCGGTCTCGGACAGGTCCGACAGCACGTACGCGACCTTCAGCGAGAACATCGGCCGGGGCAGGTTCGGGTCCATCGTCTCCGGGTCGGAGTTCTGCCGGTACCCGTCCTGGTGCCAACCCCAGTACGGCTTCTCCGGCTCGGCGGCCGGCGGGGTGACGTCCAGGTGGTTGTGGTGGGTGTAGATGTTCCAGCCGGCCAGCCCCCACATGTACGGGAAGGCGATCGGGTGGGTCAGCAGCTCACCGAAGAGCTCGTCGCGCTCCAGGAAGCCCAGCAGGTGCAGGGTGCCGTCCTTCTTGGTGGTGCCCTTCGCCTGCTCCTCCGCGTAGACGCGGTCGACCGCCGCCTCCAGCGCCGCCCGGTGGTCCTCGGTCAGGACGTTGCGCAGCAGGAGGAAACCCTGCTCGTGGAACTCCTTGCGGTCAATGTCGCTGATCGGTTCGTAACCGGTCCGGTCGCCGTAATCGAACACCGCGTCGTACCCCTCCCCATGAGGTGAAACCTTTTCTGGCACAGGCCGCCGATCGTAACGCGGTGGCCCAGGCATCGGGGAGGGTGTGTTGGGGGATTGGGTCGCAGTGGGACCCCACGCAGCGAGAGAAACGCACAGAGTGAGATCAAGGCGATCAATAGCCGGGTTTAATGCATTTTGCCGGATTGTGCGGTCACTGCCGGTTAGGAGATCCGGGTCGGGTCAACCCTCGTTGAACACCTCGGCCACCACCTGACCGGCCGGGCTCTGCTGCCCGTCCACCCGACCCCACGAGCCGTTGCGCGCGGTCCACTCCAGGTCGCCGAAGCGAACCCGCTTCACCCCGTGGTCCTGGGCGTGTGACACCAGCCAGTGCGCGTACCGCCAGCCGTCGCGTTGGTCGCCCGGGGTGACCGCCAACCCCGTCGGGTCGGTCGGGTCGGTGCCCTTCAACCCCCAGTCCAGCACCAGGTTGCGGGTCAGCTGCGCCGCCGCAGCCGCGCCGTACATCGCCGGGGTGCGCCCCACGGTGCAGGCGACAGCGCCGCTGGCGTCGCCGAGCAGTGCCCGGCTGAGCACCTCGGAGTCGTCGGCCCACTTCTGGTACGCCTCGGGGAACGCCGAGCGCTGCACCCGCTGGGCGGCATCGGTGACGCGCATCTTCTCCCAGCCGCGCACCTTCTTGAGGGCCGCGTAGAACCGGTTGGCCGCGTAGCGCGGATCGCGGATCTGCGCCGGGGTGCCCCAGCCCTGGCTCGGTCGCTGCTGGAACAGGCCGACCGAGTCGCGGTCGCCGTCAGCGAGGTTGCGCAACCCGGACTCCTGGTACGCGGTGGCGAGCGCGACAACGACGGCCCGCTCGGGCATGCCACGCTTCGCGCCGATCGCCGCGATGGTCGCCGCGTTGGCCATCTGGTCGGCGTCCAGCGCGACCCGACCATCGGCCTGCACCGTGCACTTCCGCGCCACCAGCGGCAGCGTGAGGTTGTCGCCAACCTGCCGTACGACGAGCCAGATCGCGATCACGGCGACGAGGATGAGCACCACTCCACCCGCCACGGTTGCCCGAGTTCGCACCCACACCCCCAGATCGACAGTCCGCCAAGCGTACGTCCCCGCACGCCCCCTCCGGGTCGTCCGAGCGGTTCGGGCCCGACTCGGGCGCCTCGGACCGGTTCGGGTCGGCTCCGTTGTCGCGTACCGGTTGGCGACGTTCCCGCTTCGGTGGCGATCTCACCTGCTCGCTGGTTCTGTCACGTGTCACGTGCCGGGTGCCGGCCTGTCGGGAGTGTCACCGGGTGCGCGACGGCGGGAAGCGATTGACCAGTCAAGGACTTATCCCTGTTGACATGTCAATCCGACCGACCGCCACCACCTGGGCGAGTCGGTCACCGAACGAGGAGGAGTGTCATGGGAACGCTTGACGGCAAGGTCGTGCTGATCACCGGCACCGGGGGTGGTCTGGGCCGCGTCGCGGCGCTGACCTTCGCCCGTGAGGGCGCGAAGGTCGTCGGGGCCGACCTCCAGGTCGCCGCGAACGACGAGACGGTCGACCTCGTCCGCCGCGCCGGGGGCGAGATGACCGGCATCGCGCCGGTCGACCTCACCGACCCCGAGCAGGTACGCACGCTCGTCGACGACGCTGCCGCCGCCTACGGCGGGCTGGACGTGGTCTACAACAACGCGGCAGCGCTCCGCTTCGGCCCGATGCCCGACTTCTCCGTGGCGGACTGGCGCTACACCATCACCGGGGAACTCGACATTCCGTACTTCGTGTCGAAGTTCGCCTGGCCGCACCTGGTCCGGCGCGGCGGCGGCGTCATCATCAGCGCCGCCTCCATGGCCGGGACGATCGGCGGCCACGTGCCGCCGATGGTCGGTCACACCGCCGCGAACGCCGGCATCATCGGGATGACCCGACAGCTCGCGCTCGAAGGCGCGCCGCACGGGATCCGCGCCGTGGCGGTCAGCCCCGGGCCCACCCTCACCCCGGCCAGCGAACGCGACCTCGGTGACAACCAGGAGGCCCGGGACGCCATCACCGCCAAGACGCTGCTCAAGCGCTTCGCGCGCCCCGAGGAGGTCGTCGAGCTGGTGGTCTTCCTCGCCTCGGACCGGGCGTCGTACATCACCGGGGCGAACTACCCGGTCGACGGCGGCGCGACCGCCTGGTGACCCGAGCATGGGCGCCGCGGCTCCCGGCGGCGCCCCTGACCCTCAGTCGTCCTGAGCGGGCACCCAGCGCGCCGGACGTTTGTCGCGGAACGCGGTGACCCCCTCGCGTCCCTCGTCGGACAGGAAGTAACCGGTCGAGACGGCGGAGAGCCGGGCCAGCTCGGCACGCAGCTCGGCGGTGGCCGGCCGGCGCAGCAGATCCTTCGCGCCGGCCAACGCGCCCGGCGCGCCGCGCACCAGCGAGTCGCAGTAGCCGCGCACCGTGTCGTCCAGCCCGTCCGCCGGGACCGACGCCGTGACCAGGCCGATCTCGGCGGCCCGGCGACCGTCGAAGGTGTCGCCGGTCAGGTACAGCTCGGCGGCGGCGCGGGGGTGCAGCCGGGGCAGCACGGTCGCCGAGATCACCGCCGGGATCACCCCGATGCGGACCTCGGTGAACGCGAACGTCGCCTCGTCGGCGCAGACGGCCAGGTCGGCGGCGGCGATCAGGCCGAGCCCACCGGCCCGCGCCGGCCCGGCCACCCGGGCCAGCACGGGCTTCGGGCACTCCCAGACCGCGGCGAGCACATCACCCAACATGCCGGCCGGAACCGTCCCGCTGGCGTACGCCATGGCGGTTTCCTTCAGGTCCGCCCCGGAGCAGAAGACCGGGCCGGTGTGGTCGAGCACTACCGCTCGGACCGCCTCGTCGGCCACCGCGTCCGCCAGCCCGGCCAGCAACTGGGTCATCAGGGCGGTGGAGAGCGCGTTGCGGTTGTGTGGGCTGTCCAGGGTGAGGGTGGTCACCCCACGGGCCGTGGCGACCCGCACGAGGACGTCGGGAGAGGTCATGCCGGGCACACTAGTGGCCATGCCCGGCGTCCTTCCAGATGGTGAGACCGTCCCCGTTGACGGATCGTTGCCCGCCACCGCCACCGCAGCGGTCGGCGCGCGCGGCTTCGGCGTGTACGTGCACGTCCCGTTCTGCGCCAGTCGCTGCGGCTACTGCGACTTCAACACCTACACCGCAGCCGAACTGGGCGGCGGTGCCAGCCGCGAGGGGTACGCCGACACCGTCCTGGCCGAGCTGGCGCTCGCCGCCCGGGTGCTGGGCGACAACCCGCCGCCCCGGGTCGACACCGTCTTCGTCGGTGGTGGCACGCCCACCCTGCTCCCCGCCGACGACCTGGCCCGCATCCTCGACGGGATCGACCGCACCTGGGGGCTGGCCGCCGACGCCGAGGTGACCACCGAGGCCAACCCCGAGTCGGTCACCCCGGAATCGTTGAAGCTGCTGCGGGCGGCCGGCTACACCCGGATCTCGCTGGGCATGCAGTCCGCCTCCCCGGGGGTGCTGGCGATCCTGGACCGCACACACAGCGCCGGCCGGGCCACCGCCGCCGCACTGGAGGCGCGCGACGCCGAGTTCGCGCACGTCAACCTGGACCTGATCTACGGCACTCCGGGGGAACGGGCCGAGGACTTCGCCGCCTCGCTGGAGCAGGTGGTCGCCGCCGGGGTGGACCACGTCAGCGCGTACGCCCTGATCGTCGAGGACGGCACCCGGCTCGCCGCCCGGATGCGGCGCGGCGAGCTGGCGTACCCCAGTGACGACGTGGCCGCGGACCGCTACCTGGCGGCGGAGGCCGCGCTCGACGCGGCCGGGTTCTCCTGGTACGAGGTCTCCAACTGGGCCCGCAGCGACCAGGCCCGGTGCCGGCACAACCTGCTCTACTGGACCGGCGCGGACTGGTGGGGCCTCGGCCCGGGGGCGCACAGCCACGTCGGCGGGGTGCGCTGGTGGAACGTCAAACACCCCTCCGCGTACGCCCAGCGGCTGGCCGCCGGTGCGTCTCCCGGGCTGGCCCGGGAGGTGCTCACTGTCGACGAGGCGCACATGGAGGACGTGATGCTGCGGCTGCGGCTGGCCAGCGGTCTCCCGCTGGCGGTGCTCGACGCCGCCGGGCGGGCCGGCGCGGAGCGGGCGCTGGCCGGCGGCCTGCTGGCCGCCGACGAGTACGCCGCCGGCCGGGCGGTGCTCACAGTGCGCGGTCGACTGCTCGCCGACGCGGTCGTCCGCGATCTGCTGCCCTGAGCGCAGGGCGGCGGTGTGCCGAACCGGCCGGGGGAGCGGCCGGCCCGGTTCACTTGATGAAGTTGGCGGTCATCGGGTAGCGGTACGGGGTGCCCTCGTTGGCCTTCACGCCGGCGATGATCCCGAACAGGATCTGGATCACCACGACGGCGATGCTGGGCAGGAAGAGCAGGCACCAGCTCACGAAGAGCAGCACGAACGCGATGATCGACCAGAGGATCTGGAAGTTCAGGGCGGCGAGGGCGTGCGCCCGGACGGTCGGCGACTGCTGGCCACGGGCCAGGTAGGCGATGAGCGGGGCGACGAAGCCCAGCGGACCGAAGCTGATCAGCGCGCCGAGCGCGCCGCCGAAGTGGGCGACCAACGCCCAGGTCTTGTCCTCGTTGGTGGCGTAGCCGCCGCCGGGGCCGCCGTAGGCCCCACCGGCCGGATAGCCGCCGGGCGGGTAGCCCCCGGGCGGGGGGTAGCCGCCTGCCGGAGGGTAGCCACCTGACGTCGGTTGGTCACCGGTGGGAGGCGGATAGCCACCGGCCGGGGGATAGCCGGCCGGGCCGGGTGCGCCCGACAGTGGTGCGGTGGGCGGCTCGGCCGACGGGAACGGGCCCGGGGAGGTCGGCTCCGGCGGGTAGTTGCCGGGCTCACCCGAACCGGGAGGGCGAGGAGGTTCAGTCATGGATGTCACGGTAGGGGCCCGTGGCAACGCCGCACCAGAGCGACACCGCCCGGCAGTGCGGGCCGATCGGCCCAGTGCGGTGGCGCGGGCCGCACCGACCGGTGGCCGTTGATCATCGCGTCGGCGGGCCTGCCGACGTAGACTGGCACTCGCTACAGTCGAGTGCCAGGACGGCTCGGCCGGCCCAGGGCGCCGGCGGCCGACGTGCGACAGGAGGTGCGGAGGATGGGTCTCGACGACCGGAAACTCGCAGTGCTCCGCGCCATCGTCGAAGACTACGTCTCCACCCAGGAGCCGGTCGGCAGCAAGGCGCTGGTCGAGCGGCACCAGCTCGGGGTCTCCCCGGCGACGGTCCGCAACGACATGGCCGTGCTGGAGGAGGAGGGTTACATCCGGCAGCCGCACACCAGTGCCGGCCGGGTGCCCACCGACCGCGGCTACCGCCTCTTCGTCGACCGGCTGTCCCGGGTCAAGCCGCTCAGCCCGGCCGAGCGCCGGGCCATCGAGCGCTTCCTGGTCGGCGCTGTCGACCTCGACGACGTGGTGCACCGCACGGTGCGGCTGCTCGCCCAGCTCACCCGGCAGGTCGCCGTCGTGCAGTACCCGAGCCTGGCCCGCTCCTCGGTGCGTCACCTGGAGCTGGTGCCGATCTCCACCACCCGGCTGATGCTCGTCATGATCGCGGACACCGGCCGGGTGGAGCAGCGACTCGTGGAGCTGCCCGGGCCGGTGCCCGCCGACGACGTCACCGACCTGCGCCGACTGATCAACGAGAAGCTCGCCAACGCCCGGCTGTCCGAGACGCCACCGCTGGTGCAGGCGCTGGTCGAGGAAGCGCCGACCGGGCTGCGACCGACCATGACCACGCTCGCCAGCGTGCTGCTGGAGACGCTCGTCGAACGGCACGAGGAACGGATCGCCCTCGCCGGCACCGCCAACCTCACCCGGGGCGGGCTGCTCGACTTCCAGGGCTCGCTGCGGCCGATCCTCGAGGCGCTGGAGGAGGAGGTCGTGCTGCTCAAGCTCATCGGTGAGACCGAGCCGAGCACGACCCGGGTGCTGATCGGCGACGAGAACGAGTTCGACAACCTGCGCGCCGCCTCGGTGGTCAGCACCGGCTACGGCCCGGGCACCACCATCGTGGGCGGGCTCGGGGTGCTGGGGCCCACCCGGATGGACTACCCCGGCAACATCGCCACGGTGCGCGCCGTGGCACGCTACGTGGGCGAGTTGCTGGCCCAGAACTGATTGGTCAGGGCCGATGCGGCCGGCTGCGGCCGCCGACCGGCGCAACGCGAGACGAACATGAGGACACGGAACGCAGTGGCCAGGGACTACTACGGCATTCTCGGTGTGAGCCGGGAAGCCTCCGATGACGAGATCAAGCGCGCCTACCGCAAGCTGGCACGCCAGTTCCACCCGGATGTCAATCCGGACCCGGAGGCTCAGGAGAAGTTCAAGGACATCAACGCCGCGTACGAGGTCCTCTCGGACGACCGGAAGCGGCAGATCGTCGACCTGGGTGGCGACCCGCTCGCCCCGGGTGGCGGCGCCGGTGGCCCGGGCGGCCCCGGTGGAGCCGGCCCGTTCGTCGGCTTCCAGGACATCATGGACGCGTTCTTCGGCGGCGCGGCGGGTGGCGCCCGTGGCCCTCGGCCGCGTACCCGCCCGGGTGCCGACGCGATCCTGCGACTCGAACTCGACCTGCACGAGACGGCGTTCGGCGTCGAGGCGCCGATCACCGTCGACACCGCTGTGCTCTGCACCACCTGCTCCGGTGCCGGCACCGCCGCCGGCACGCACCTGGCGACCTGCGAGGCGTGCGGCGGTCGGGGCGAGGTGCAGTCGGTGCAGCGGACGTTCCTCGGTCAGGTGGTCTCCGCCCGGCCGTGCACCGTCTGCCAGGGCTACGGCACCACCATCCCGCACCCCTGCCCCACCTGCGCCGGTGACGGCCGGGTGCGCACCCGCCGGTCGCTGACCGTCAAGATCCCGGCCGGCGTCGAGGACGGCATGCGGATCCGGCTGGCCCAGCAGGGCGAGGTCGGCCCGGGCGGCGGCACCGCCGGTGACCTCTACGTGGAGATCCACGAACGTCCGCACGACGTCTACTCGCGCAAGGGCGACGACCTGCACTGCCGGGTCACCGTGCCGATGACCGCCGCCGCGCTCGGCACCCGGCTGACCATCAAGACGCTGGACAGCGAGGAGCCGGTCGACGTCAAGCCCGGCACCCAGCCGGGCAGCACGCTGCGGCTGCGCGCCCGAGGCGTCCCGCACCTGCGCGGCACCGGCCGGGGTGACCTCTACGTCCACCTGGACGTGCGGACCCCGACCAAGCTCGACGCCGACCAGGAGAAGATGCTGCGCGACTTCGCCAAGACCCGTGGCGAGGAGGTCGCCGAGCTGTCCAAGCAGGGCGGCTTCTTCTCCCGGATGCGCGACGCGTTCAACGGGCACGCCTGAGTGTCCGCGCCGCTGTTCCTGGTCGAGGCGCTGCCCACCGGCGACACGCTGACCCTGGACGGCCCGGAGGGGCACCACGCCGCCACCGTGCAGCGGCTGCGCGTCGGCGAGGAGCTGCTGCTCGCCGACGGCCGGGGTGGCACGGCCGCCGCCGTGGTCACGGCCGTCGGCCGGGGCAGCCTGGAGGTCACCGTCACCTCCCGGGGGTACGCGGACGCGCCCGTACCCCGGCTGGTGACGGTGCAGGGCATCGCCAAGGGCGACCGGGGCGAGCTGGCCGTGCAGGCGATGACCGAGGTCGGGGTGGACGAGATCGTCCCCTGGGCGGCATCGCGTTCGGTGGTCCAGTGGCGCGGCGACCGGGGCGTACGCGCCCGGGAGAAGTGGGTGGCCACGGCCCGGGAGGCGGCCAAGCAGGCCCGCCGACCGTGGCTACCGGTGGTGGCCGGTGCGCCGGACGAGTCCACCGCCACGGTGGCCCGCCGGATCGCCGGTGCCGCCGCCGGGTTCGTGCTGCACGAGGAGGCCGAGGAGCCGCTGACCGGCGTCGACCTGCCGTCGGCCGGGGAGATCGTCCTCGTCGTCGGCCCCGAGGGTGGCATCGCCCCGGCTGAGCTGACAGCCTTCCGCGAGGCCGGTGGCCGGCCGGTACGCCTCGGGCCGGAGGTCCTGCGTACCTCCACGGCCGGCGTGGCCGCGCTCAGCGTGCTCGCCACCCGCCTCGGCCGCTGGTAGCTGGCCACCCCTGACGCCGCCGCTCGTTGCGGCCGCTGGTGGCCCGTCGCTCGTTTCGGCCGCTGGTGTTCCGCCGCGCGCTGGCTTGTGGTCCGGCCGGATCGGAGCCGCCCGCTCGATTGAGCGTGATGCCTCTGGGTCATCACGATGACTGACAGGCATCACGCTCAATGTGGTGTTCGCCGTCGGCCCGCAGGGCCGCGGCCCACCGCCGGTCGGTCGGGGGCCGCGGCCCACCGCCGGTCGGTCGGGCGGACGCCGCAGCGGGTTCGGGTCGCGAGGTCAGCTGCGCAGGTACGAGGCGCCGTTGAGGTCGACGATCGTGCCGGAGGCCCACGTGGCCTGCGGCGAGGCCAGCCAGTGCACGGCCGCGGCGATCTCCTCCGGTTCGCCCACCCGGTCGAACGGGCTCTGCGCCCGGATGGCGGCGCCCTCCTCACCGCGCAGGTACTCGGTGACCATGTCGGTCGCCACGAACCCCGGCGCGACGGTTGCCACCGTGATGCCGTACGGCGCGAGCGCCACCGCGAGGGACTGACCCAACGCGTTCAGCCCCGCCTTGCTGGCACCGTACGCCGGCTGGTGCGGCTCGCCGCGGAACGCGCCCCGGGACGAGACGTTGACGATCCGCCCGCCGCGCTCCCGCATGTGCTGGGCGGCGCACCAGATGACGTTGCCGGCACCGGTCAGGTTGGTCTCCAGCACCTGCCGCCAGCGGTTCTGCCACTGTTCGTACGAGGCGCCGAAGACCGGGTGCGGGTCGTCGCGGTCGCCGTACGTCCCGGCGTTGTTGACCAGCACGTCCAGCCCGCCGAGCAGCTCCGCGGCCCGGTCGACCATGGCCCGGACCGCGTCCGGATCGGTGAGGTCGGCGCGGACCACCACGTGCCCGGCGCCGGGTAGCCGCGCGCGCAGCCGCTCGGCCGCGTCGGCGGAGTCGCGGTGGTGGATGGCCACCCGGTCACCGCTGGCCGCGAACGCCATTGCCACCGCGCTGCCGATCCCGCGCGAGGCCCCGGTCACGAGTACCGCCCGATCCGTCATGCCGGCCATCCTGCCTCAGCCGTTTCTATGCCGGCGAACGGGCCGGCGGCGCGGGCCGCGCCACGGCGGCACCGGCCCGTTACTCCTTACACTGCCCCGATGGGATCCGACTGCCTGTTCTGCCGCATCGTCGCCGGGGAGATCCCGGCCACCGTGGTCCGGGAGACCGACACCACGCTCGCCTTCCGTGACATCGACCCGAAGGCGCCGGTGCACGTGCTGGTCATTCCGAAGGAGCACTACGCCGACGTGGCGACGCTCGCCCAGGGTGACCCGGCGCTCGCCGCCGACGTGCTGGCGACGTCCGCCGCCGTGGCCGAGGACGAGGGCCTGCTCGGCGACGGTTTCCGGCTGATGTTCAACACCGGCGCGTACGGCGGGCAGGAGGTGTTCCACGTGCACGCGCACCTGCTCGGTGGCGCGCCGCTGGGCCCGATGCTGGCCCGGGACCTCGGGTGAGCGTGCCGGACAGCCGCGTGCACGAGCACCTGGACCGACTCGTCCGGCGGGTGCAGGCCGACGCCCGGGTGCCGGCGGTGTCGGCGGCGCTGCACCGGGCCGACCGACCGCTCTGGACCCGTACCGTCGGCGGGACCGGCACCGACAACCCGCTGGGACCGGGCACCCAGTTCCGGATCGGCTCGGTCACCAAGACGTTCACCGCGGTGCTGGTCCTGCAGTGCCGCGACGACGGGCTGCTGGACCTGGACGACCCGGTGGGCCGGCACCTCGACCTCCCGGCGCACGGCGAGCTGACCGTACGCCGGTTGCTGTCGCACACCGCTGGCCTGCAACGCGAGCCGTTCGGCGACGTCTGGGACAGCCTGCGCGCACCGGACGCCGACCAACTGGTCGCCGAGCTGGACCGCGCCGAGCGGGTGCTGCCGACCGGCCGCCGGTTCCACTACTCGAACCTGGGTATGGCAGTCCTCGGCCAGCTCGTCGCCCGGCTGCGGGGCGGGAGCTGGGCGCAGGCCCTCACCGAGCGGATCCTGACGCCGCTGGGGCTGACCGACACCACAGTGACCCCACGGCCGACGGCGGCCACCGGGTTCCTGGTCGACGCGTACTCCGACGAGGCGCACCCGGAACCGCCGACCGACTTCGGCGCTGTCGGCCCGGCCGCCCAGTTGTGGAGCACCGCTACCGACATGGCCCGCTGGGCGGCGTTCCTGGCCGACCCGGCTGCCCTGGACCCGGGCGGCGCGGTCCTCGCCCCGGCCACCCTGGACGAGATGCGCTGGCCGTTGACCACCACCGACGAGACGCTCTGGGGCGCGGGCTTCGGGCTCGGGCTGATCCTGATCCCACAGGGGGAACGGGTGATGCACGTGGGGCACGACGGGGCGATGCCCGGCTTCCTCGCCGGGGTGTACGGCCGTCGCGGTGGTGACGGCACGGCAGGTGCGATGGGCGCCGCGGTGCTCGGCTCGTCCGGCACGGCCGCCGAACTGCTCAGCCTGCCGCACCGGCTGCTCGCGGTGGCGGTCGAGCACGACCCGGCCGAGATCGAGCCCTGGCGTCCCGGGGCGCCCGCGCCGGCGGCCCTGCGGGGTGCGCTCGGCCGTTGGTGGGGCGAGGGCAGCGAGTACGTCTTCTCCTGGCACGACGGCGCCCTGCGGGCGCGCGGGGTCGACGACCCGGCCGGACGACCGCCGGCGATCTTCACCCCGTTGGCGGACCAGCCGGACGTGTTCCGGGTGGTCTCCGGTCGGGAGGCCGGTGAGCTGCTGCGACTGACCCGGGACGAGGCCGGCGTGGTGGTCCGGATGCACTGGGCGACGTACCGGTTCACCCGCCACCAGGAGACCTTCGACCGGTACGACTTCCGGGCCGGGGGTTGATCGCGGCCAGCGGAAATGGGCGCGATGCGGCCCGTGTTGAACCGATACGATGGGTGTAACGTCCGCACGCCAGGCCAGCAGGCCGGCGCCGAGATCGAGAGCAGGTGGCGCAGGGCCCTTCGGCCCGACCTATGACCGGCACCCCACCTCCCGGCCCGCCCCGGGTGCAGACCAGGATCACCGTGCCCGACCCGAAGATCATGGTGAATCTGCTCGGCGCGGGCGACGAGATCCTCCGACTCGTCGAACGCTCGGTCACCAGTGACGTGCACGTCCGCGGCAACGAGATCACCATCACCGGTGACCCCGCGGACAACGCTCTCGCCGAGCGGGTCTTCAGCGAGCTCCTCGAACTCATCGAGAAAGGCGAGACCCTGACCACTGACGCCGTCCGGCGTACCGTCGGCATGCTCGAGCAGGGCAGCGCCGAGCGGCCCGCCGAGGTTCTGACGCTCAACATTCTCTCCCGGCGCGGGCGCACCATCCGCCCCAAGACGCTCGGGCAGAAGCGGTACGTCGACGCGATCGACACGCACACCATCGTCTTCGGCATCGGCCCGGCCGGCACCGGCAAGACCTACCTGGCGATGGCGAAGGCCGTCCAGGCGTTGCAGGCCAAGCAGGTCAACCGGATCATCCTCACCCGTCCGGCGGTCGAGGCGGGCGAGCGGCTGGGCTTCCTGCCCGGCACGCTCAACGAGAAGATCGACCCTTACCTTCGCCCGCTCTACGACGCGCTGCACGACATGCTCGACCCGGAGACGATCCCGAAGCTGATGGCCGCCGGCACGATCGAGGTCGCGCCGCTGGCCTACATGCGGGGCCGCACGCTCAACGACGCGTTCATCATCCTGGACGAGGCGCAGAACACCACGCCCGAGCAGATGAAGATGTTCCTCACCCGGCTCGGCTTCAACTCGAAGATCGTCGTGACCGGTGACATCACCCAGGTGGACCTTCCCGGCGGGACGAGCAGCGGCCTGCGGGTGGTCCGGGAGATCCTGGAAAACGTCGACGACGTGCACTTCTCGCAGCTGTCCAGCTCCGACGTGGTCCGCCACCGGCTGGTCGGCGAGATCGTCGACGCGTACGCCCGCTGGGACGCCGAGCGGGAGAATCAGCAGGCGCAGGGCGTTCACGCCGTGCCTGGGCGACCCGCCCAGGGCGGCCGGGCCGGCCGCCGCCGCTAAAGCAGAGGAAAGCAGTTGTCCATCGAGATCGCCAACGAGTCCGGTGTCGACGTCGACACCGACGCCGTGCTCGCCGTCGCCCGGCACGCCCTCGACGAGATGGGGGTCAACCCCCTCGCCGAGCTGTCAGTGCTGCTGGTCGACATCGACTACATGACCGAGCTGAACCACCGCTGGATGGGTGGCGACGGCCCGACCGACGTGCTCGCCTTCCCCATGGACGAGGGCAGCGTCGACCACGGCCCGGGTGAGTCCGCACCGGCCGGCGGCGAGCCCGCACTGCTCGGCGACATCGTGCTCTGCCCCGAGGTGGCGGCCAAGCAGGCGGCGACCGCCGGGCACGCGTCGGCCGACGAGCTGCACCTGCTCACCGTGCACGGGGTGCTGCACCTGCTCGGTTACGACCACGCCGAGCCGGAGGAGGAGCGGGAGATGTTCGCGCTCCAGGCTCGGCTGCTGGCGAGCTGGCGGTCGACCCGCACCCAGTGATGTCAACTCCTCCGTTACTGGCGGCCGGCGCCACCGCCGGCCTTCCCGACTTCCAGCTGATCGTCTTCGCGGCCGGCCTGGTGGTGCTGGCCGGCCTGATCGCGATGACCGAGGCGGCCCTCGCCGCCGTCTCACCCGCCCGCGCCGCCGAGCTGGCCCGCGACGGTGTGCGCGGCGCCCGTACCCTCCAGGTCGTCGCCGGCGACGTGGTCCGGCACCTCAACCTGCTTCTGCTGTTGCGGCTGCTCGCCGAGCTGACCGCCACCACGCTGGTGGCGCTCGTCGCGGTGGACAGCTTGGGCGCCGGCTGGTGGGCCGCGCTGGTGACCGCCGGCGCGATGACAGTGGTCAGCTTCGTGGTCGTGGGCGTCGCCCCGCGCACCCTCGGCCGGCAGCACGCCTACGCCGTGGGTCGTGCGGTGGCGCCGCTGGTCCGTTGGTTGGGCCGGGCGCTCAACCCGCTCGCGTCGTTGCTGATCCTGATCGGCAACGCGGTCACCCCGGGGCGCGGCTTCCGGGAGGGCCCGTTCGCCTCCCAGGTGGAGCTGCGGGAACTGGTCGACCTGGCTGAGCAACGCGGCGTGGTCGAGCACGGCGAGCGCCAGATGATCCACTCCGTCTTCGCGCTCGGCGACACCATCGCCCGTGAGGTGATGGTGCCGCGCACGGAGATGGTGTGGATCGAGGAGGGCAAGACGCTCGCGCAGGCGCTGGCGCTGTTCCTGCGCTCTGGCTTCTCCCGCATCCCGGTGATCGGCGAGAGCGTCGACGACGTGCTGGGTGTGCTCTACCTCAAGGACCTGATCCGGCGTTCCCGTGGCGGTGACCCGGGGGCCGAGCAGTTGCCGGTGGCCGAGCTGATGCGCCCGGCGACCTTCGTACCGGAGTCCAAGCCGGTCGACGACCTGCTGTCCGAGATGCAGGCGGCCCGCAACCACCTGGTCATCGTGGTCGACGAGTACGGCGGCACCGGCGGTCTGGTCACCATCGAGGACATCCTGGAGGAAATCGTCGGTGAGATCACCGACGAGTACGATGTCGAGCGCCCGCCTGTCGAACGGCTGGGGGACTCCTCGGTGCGGGTGACCGCCCGCCTGCCGGTGGAGAATCTCGGCGAGATGTTCGACACCAACCTGCCCACCGACGAGGTGGAGACGGTTGGCGGCCTGCTCGCCCAGTCCCTGGGGCGGGTGCCGATCCCGGGTGCCGAGGCCGAGGTCGCCGGCCTCCGCCTGGTCGCCGAGGGCACCACCGGCCGGCGCAACCGGATCGACACCGTGCTGGTCAGCCGGGTGGAGCCGGGCCACGAGCAGGACACCGCGGGGCGCGGCGAGCACGCCGGCCCCGGGGACGACACGGACAACTACCGAGACGACGAGAGGCAACCCGCCGATGCCTGACACACCCGCCGCGCCTGTCGCCCGGCCCACCCCCACCGCGTCGGGCGCGCTGAGCGCCGAGGACGGCAAGCTCGTCGTCCTGGCCCGGGGAGCCCGCGCCCGGGTCGGTGCCGTGGAGGGTGCCGCGGTCCGCGACCAGGACGGCCGGACGTACGCGGCGGCAAGTGTCGCGCTGCCGTCGCTGACGCTCACCGCGTTGCAGTTGGCTGTCGCTTCGGCGGTGGCGGCCGGGGCGAGCCGGTTGGAGGCAGCGGTGGTGGTGACCGAGGCGTCGACGCTGGACGGTGCCGGGCACGCGGCGGTGCGGGACCTCGCGGCCGACGCGCCGGTCCACGTGGCCGCTCCGGACGGCACGGTGCTCGGCACGGTGACCGAGTGAGCCCGGTGCAGGATCCGCAGGCGCGACCGTACCGGGCCGGGTTCGGCTGCTTCGTCGGTCGTCCCAACGCTGGCAAGTCGACGCTCACCAACGCCATCGTCGGCACCAAGATCGCCATCACCTCGAACAAGCCGCAGACCACCCGGCACGTCATCCGGGCGGTGCTGCACCGCCCGGAGTCGCAGCTGGTCCTCGTCGACACGCCGGGCCTGCACCGCCCCCGTACGCTGCTCGGTGAACGTCTCAACGACCTGGTCCGGTCCACCTGGACCGAGGTCGACGTGATCGGCCTGTGCATCCCGGCCGACGAGCCGGTCGGGCGCGGTGACCGGTTCATCACCGGTGAGCTGGCCGGGTTGAAGGCGACAGTGCTGGCGGTGGTGACCAAGACCGACCTGGTGGACAAGCGCCGCCTGGCGGAGCAGCTGCTAGCGGTCAGCGAGATGGGGGAGTTCGCCGAGATCGTGCCGGTGAGCGCGGTGTCCGGGCACCAGGTGGACACCCTGGTCGACGTGATGACCAGTTACCTGCCACCGTCGCCGCAGCTCTACCCGGACGACATGCTCACCGACGACCCCGAGCAGGTGCTGGTCGCCGAGCTGATCCGGGAGGCCGCGCTGGAGGGGGTCCGCGACGAGCTGCCGCACTCCATCGCCGTGGTGGTGGAGGAGATGATCCCCGAGGGTCAGGTCATGAAGATCTACGCTGACCTGTACGTGGAGCGGCCCAGTCAGAAGGCCATCGTGCTCGGGCACAAGGCGAGTCGGCTCAAGGAGGTCGGCACCACCGCCCGCAAGCAGATCGAGGAGCTGCTGGGCAGCCGGGTCTACCTCGACCTGCACGTGCGGGTCGCGAAGGACTGGCAGCGTGACCCGAGGCAGCTGCGCAAGCTGGGTTTCTGATCCACCAGCATTCACCGGCCGGGTGATCCGGTCACCCCTCGCCCGGACGTGCGGCCCAGAAGCGGACCCGGAACCGTTCCACGCCCATGATGGGGATGGGGTGGTCCGGTCGGGCTTCGACGCGGCGCAGTTCGGCACGCTCGGTGACATCGACCCGGGCGTGGTAACCGCCCGGCGGACCGAGGGTCAGGATCGGGCTGGCCAGTGGTTCAGTCATCGTCCCTCACGGTGGTTGCGGGGCCGGCTGAGCCGCCGGCCCCGCAATCGTCGGTGTTCCGGCAGTTGGATCTCGATTAGCCAGAGGTCATTTCGGTCAGCTGGGTGGAAAGGATCACGTTTGGTCGGGGTGGTGACCGTTTCGCGCGGGCACCGCGCAGGGTAGGGGAGTTACGCCCCGCGTCCCCGACCCAGATGCAGGCTGATGCGCAACCGGTATCTCGATCTGCTCCGTTCCCTGGCCATCGTTCGAGTCGTCGTCTACCACGTCACCGGATGGGCGACCCTCACCCTCGTCTTCCCCGCCATGTCGGTGATGTTCGCGCTGGCCGGCTCGCTGATGGCCGCCTCGCTGACCCGCTCCGGGCCGGCGGCGGTCGGGCGTCGGCTGCGTCGGCTGCTGCCGTCGCTGTGGGTGGTCGCTGTGGTCTTCGTGCCAGCGATGCTGTTCACCGGGCTGCCGGTGAGCCCCCGGGTGCTGCTGTGGCTGTTCCCGGTGGCCGACCCGCCGGCCAACCACTGGGGCGCGCTGGCGCTGAGCGTCATCTGGTACCTGCGCGACTACCTGTGGTTCGTGTTCGCCTCACCGGTCGCGTTCTGGCTGTTCCGGCGTGCCCCGCTGCCGACCCTGCTCGCCCCGTACCTCCTGCTGGTGATGATCGAGGTGGGGATCTACCCGGCGCCGCCGGTGCTGCGCGAGTTCGGGCTCTACTTCGGAGCGTGGCTGCTCGGCTTCGCCCACCACGCCGGGATGCTGCGCCGACTTTCCGGTTGGCTGCTGTACCCGTTGGCGCTCGCTCTCGCCGTGGGCGGCGGTGCCTGGATCGTCGGGCATCCCGGGCCGCGTGGGTACGACCTGAACGACAACCACCTCGGCAACGCCCTCTGGTCGGCCGCATTCATCCTGATCGTGCTGGGTCGGGCACCGGCCGGGGTCTCCTGGCTGAGCCGGAGCCGACTGGCCGAGCGGGCGGTCACCGTGCTCAACCGGCGCGCGCTCACCGTCTACCTCTGGCACATGCCGTTCGTGGTGGCGCTCACTCCACTGGTCGACGTGGTGGGCTGGTCCCACCAGGACCCGGTGGGCCTGGCCATCCGGGTGCTGCTGGTCTTCGCCCTGGTCGGGTTGGTCACACTGGCCGTCGGCTGGGTCGAGGACGTCGCCGCCCGCCGCCGCCCGGAGCTGATCCCCGGTGGCGCGGCGCAGCCCGCCGACGAGGCGGCCCAGCCGGGCGGCGACACGTCGGACGGTGCCGGGACGACCGGCGGTCGAGTGGTGGTGCCGGCGCAGCGGGTGGCCCGGGAGGAGGCCAGCGTCACGCTCAACGCTGGCTGATCGTGAGGTTGCCGCTGTTGGCCGAACCGTCGAGCACCAGGGACGCGGCCGGGTTGTCGGCGACGGTGACGGTCTCGTCGCCGGAGTCGGCGTTGGACCGGACCCGGTAGCTGCCCTGGGGCACCAGCAGCGTGACATCACCGCTGGAGGCGTGCACCCGGGCCGAGGCGGGCTGGTCGAGCTGGACGTCGACGTTGCCGGAGTTGGCCTCGGCGTCGACAGTGCCGGCCAGCCGGCGTGCGGTGATATCCCCGGACGAGGCACGCAACCGTACCGCCGCGGTGGCCTCGCTCACCTCGATGTTGCCCGAGCGGGCCTCCACCCCGACCGCGCCCGACGCGCCGGAGATCCGCACGTCGCCCGAGCTCACCTGCAGCTCCACCGCGCCGACCCGGCTCAGCTCGACGTTGCCGGAGCTGGTCTCGCCCTGCACCGCCACGCCCTCCGGCACCGTCACCTCGTAGGAGATGCTGCACCGCGAGCCGCAGTCGGTGTCCAGCACCAGTTCGGTGCCCTTGATCTCGTACCGGGTGTTGTCCGGCTCACCGCCCTGGTAACGCACCACCCGCTTGATCCGCACCTCGGACGCCGGGCCGGTGCCCCGCACCACCACGTCACCCGAGCCACCGGAGACCCGGACCATGGTGATCCGGACCGCCTCGGTGTTGTCGTAGTCGAGCCGGCGGAACGACAGGTTGTCGCACCCGGCGAGCACGATGAGGGTGGCGGTGAGTCCCAGCGCGACGGGAGCGGCGACGCGACGCCGGCGGGGGGTGGTGGAGGTCAGGCGCAGTTGCATGAGCAGCACGCTACGGCCGGGCACGACTCGGCCGCATCGGGGTTCATCCGCGCTTGCACCCCGAACCAACCCTGATTTCACACCCCGAGGGAGAATGGCCCGATGGCCGGGTATCGCCGACAGCTCTACCGCGACGACGCGGTGGTGCTGCGTGTGCAGAAGCTCGGCGAGTCCGACCGGATCATCACCCTGCTCACCCGCCGGCACGGCCGGCTGCGCGCGGTGGCCCGAGGGATCCGCCGCACCACCAGCAAGTTCGGTGCCCGGCTGGAGCCGTTCGGCCACGTCGACCTCCAGCTCGCCGGTGACCCGAAGGGCAACCAGGGCAGCTCGCTGCACACCGTCAGCCAGGTCGAGGGCATCGACCTGTACGGCAAACGGTTCCTGGGTGACTATCCGCGCTACACGGCGGCCAGTGCGATCGCCGAGACCGCGGAGCGGCTGACCCCGGTGGAGCGGGAGCCGTCGCTGCGGCTGTTCCAGCTCACCGTGGGCGCCCTGAAGGCGCTGTCCCGGGGCGAGCACGCCACCACCCTGGTGCTCGACGCGTACCTGCTGCGGGGGATGTCGCTGGCCGGCTGGGCACCGGCGCTGGTCGCCTGCGCGGTCTGTGGCACGCCCGGGCGGCACCGGGCGTTCTCCGTACCGGCCGGTGGTGCGGTCTGTCCGGATTGTCGGCCACCCGGGGCGGCTCATCCCGCGCCGGCCACCATCGATCTGATGTCCGCGCTGACCACCGGCGACTGGGTGATCGCCGACGCCACCGACGCCGCCGTACGTCGGGAGTGCAGTGGGCTGGTCGCGGCTCACCTGCAGTGGCACCTGGAGCGCGCGCTACGCTCGCTGCCGCTGGTCGACCGGGGTCCCTCGGCGGCCGGCGCGGCCTCGCCGCCGGAAGGCACCGGGGCCGTGGTGCTCCGGCCACGTGGCGACGTCGAGGCCGGGGCGGACGGCGCGAACAGGGAGTGACCGAGTGATCCGATCGAAGAAGGCTGGCCGGCGCGAGCCGACCCCGCCGGTGCCACACCCGTCCGGGGCCCGCCCCCCGGCGCTGCCCGCCGAGGCGGTGCCGAGGCACGTGGCGGTGGTGATGGACGGCAACGGCCGCTGGGCCAAGGACCGCGGGCTGCCCCGCACCAAGGGGCACGAGGCGGGGGAGCACAGCCTCTTCGACACCATCGAGGGCGCCATCGAGATGGGCATCCCGTACCTGTCGGCGTACGCGTTCTCCACGGAAAACTGGCGGCGCTCGCCCGACGAGGTCCGGTTCCTGATGGGGTTCAACCGGGACGTGATCCGTCGCCGTCGTGACCAGCTGGTCGACCTCGGTGTCCGGGTGGTGTGGTCGGGCCGGTCTGGGCGGCTGTGGAAGAGCGTCATCTCCGAGCTGCAGACCGCCGAGGAGATGTCCCGCGACAACTCGACGTTGACCCTGCAGTTCTGCGTGAACTACGGCGGGCAGGCCGAGATCGGTGACGCCGCCGCCGCGATCGCGCGGGACGTGGCCGCCGGCCGGCTGGACCCGGCGAAGGTCACCGAGAAGACCGTGGCGAAGTACCTCTACCACCCGGAGGTCCCGGAGGTGGACCTGTTCCTGCGCCCCTCCGGGGAGGAGCGGATCTCCAACTTCCTGCTCTGGCAGACCGCGTACGCCGAGTTGGTCTTCCTGGACACGCTCTGGCCCGACTTCGACCGCCGCCACCTCTGGTACGCGTGCGAGTTGTACGCGCAGCGGGACCGACGCTTCGGCGGCGCGCTGCCCAACCCGGTCGCCCCGGTTATCTGAGCCGACGCGCTTACCCGCACGTCACTCTGGGTATCAGAGTCGTCAGGAGCCACTGACGGAGGTGAACCCACATGATCCAGAAGCGCATTGCCCAGTGGGCGGTGATGGCGATCGCGGTGCCGCTGGCCGCTGCCGGTGCCCGCCGGCTCAGCCACACCCTGGAGGCCCGGCGTGGTCCCTCCGGGGCGACCCGGTTGCTGACGAAGGGTGCGGACCTGATCCGTCCGCAGAAGGCCAAGCGCCGCCGCTTCTTCTGACCAACCCCCAGCTCTCCCCGGCGCCGCCCGCACCCCGTGCGGGCGGCGTCGTCGTGTCCCTCGGTGGCGAGACGACGTTGCCGGCCGACGCGCGGGTGGGCAGCGCGGTGTGCCGAGCCGGGGTGGTGTGCTCGTTTCGGGGTCCTGCGCAAGGGCGGCGGGTAGGGTCCGGAGGTGGTGGGACGACGGCGGCGGGGGGCGAGATGCGGGATCTCCGATTCAAGATGATCATGGCGTTGAACGCCGCCGATCTGGGCGACCCGATCTGTGAGCAGGTGGCCGAGATCTGCGCCGAGATCGCCGAGCAGCACTGCGCCGAGTTCGGCCACACACCGTCGCTGCGCAGCGGTGAGATCGCCGAACTGGCCATCGGTGAGCCGGCCCTGGGCTGGGCGCCGTCGACCCCCGACGCCGGGCAGCGTGCCTGGTGACCGCACCCGCACCCGCCGTCGACATCCGGCGGGCCGATGATCGCTTCGCCACCCGGATCTCCTGGCTGGACTCCAAGCACTCCTTCTCGTTCTCCCGGCACTACGACCCGGCCAACACCCACCACGGCCTGCTCCTGGTCAACAACGACGACGTGGTCCGGCCGGGGGCCGGCTTCGAGACCCACCCGCACCAGGACATGGAGATCGTGACCTGGGTGCTGCGCGGCTCGCTGGTGCACCAGGACTCGACCGGGCACTCCGGGGTGATCTACCCGGGTCTGGCCCAGCGGATGAGCGCCGGCACGGGCATCCTGCACTCGGAGAAGAACGACGCCTGGCGGCTGAACAACCAGGAGCCGCACAGCGACCCGGTGCACTTCGTGCAGATGTGGGTGCTCCCCGACGAGCAGGGCGTCGACCCCGGCTACGAGCAGCTGGAGATCGAGGACGAGCTGCTGCGCGGCGGTCTGGTGCCGATCGCCTCCGGGATGGACCGCTACGACGGCGCGTCCGCGATCCGCATCCGCAACCGGTACGCGACCCTGCACGCCGCCCGCCTCGCGCCCGGCGACGAGGTCACCATCCCCGACGCGCCCTATGTGCACCTCTACGTGCCCAACGGCACCGTGACGCTGGAGGGCAGCGGCCCGCTCGGCACCGGCGACGCCGCCCGGCTCACCATGACCGGTGGCCGACGGGTCACCGCCGACGAACCGGCCGAGATCCTCGTCTGGGAGATGCACGCCACGGTCGCCTGACCGCCGCCGGCTCGCATCGCCCTCCCATGATCACGCTGGAACATGGATGTAGTGGCCTCCGCCTTTCGCGGAGGCCACTACATCATGGATCCAGCACGATCATGCTGGGCGCTGGGCGCTGGGCGCTGGGCGCTGGGCGCTGGGCGCTGGGCGCGCGGGGTGTCGGGCGCCCGAGGTGTCGGGCGCGCGGGGCGCCGGGCGCGCGGGGCGCGGGGCGCGGGGGTGCTGCGCAGGCTACGCCGGGGACTCGGTGCGGTCGCCGGCCCAGGTGGTGTGGAACGAGCCGTCGCGGTCCACCCGCTGGTAGGTGTGCGCGCCGAAGTTGTCCCGCAGACCCTGGATCAGCGCCGCGGGCAGCCGCTCGGCGCGCAACGCGTCGAAGTACGCCAGCGACGACGAGAACGCGGGCGTCGGCACCCCGGCCCGGGTCGCGTCGCCCACCACCCGTCGCCAGCTCGGCACACCGGCGCTGACCGCCTCGGCGAAGTACGGGGCCACCAGCAGCGTCGGCAGGTCCGGCTGCTGGTCGTACGCCTCACGGATCCGGTTGAGGAAGCGGGCCCGGATGATGCAGCCGCCCCGCCAGATCGTCGCGGTGCCCCCGAGATCGATGTCCCAGTTGTATTCCTGGCTGCCCGCGCGGATGTGGTCGAAGCCCTGCGCGTACGCGACGATCTTGGAAGCGAGCAGCGCCCGGCGGACGTCCTCGATGAAGGTCTCCCGGTCGGTGACCTGCCACTTCTCACCCGCGTCGGGGAACGCCCGGCGGGCCGCCTCACGCTGGTCGACGTGCCCGGAGAGCGAGCGGGCGAAGGTCGCCTCGGCGATCCCGGTGATCGGGATGCCCAGGTCCAGGGCGCTCTGCACGGTCCACCGACCGGTGCCCTTCTGCTCGGCCCGGTCCTGCACGATGTCCACGAAGGAGCGGCCGGTCGCCGCGTCAGTGTGTGCCAGCACGTCGGCGGTGATCTCGATGAGGAACGACTCCAACTCGCCGTTGTTCCACTCCCGGAAGATCTCCGCGATCTCGGCCGGCGTCGCGTCCAGGCCGGCCCGGAGCAGGTCGTACGCCTCGGCGATGAGCTGCATGTCGGCGTACTCGATGCCGTTGTGCACCATCTTGACGAAGTGCCCGGCGCCGTCCGGCCCGACGTGCATGCAGCACGGCACACCGTCCACCTGGGCGGCGATCTTCTCGAACATCGGCCCGAGCTTCGCGTACGACTCGGCGGAACCGCCCGGCATGATGCTCGGCCCGCGCAGCGCGCCCTCCTCGCCGCCGGAGACGCCAGTGCCGCTGAAGTGCAGCCCCTGCGCCCGCAGCGCCTCCTCACGGCGACGGGTGTCCGCGAAGTGGGCGTTACCGCAGTCGACGATGATGTCGCCCTCGTCGAGCAGCGGCACCAACTCGTCGATCACCGCGTCGGTGGGCGCGCCGGCCTTCACCATCACGATGACAGCGCGGGGCCGCTCCAGCGACGCCACGAAATCGGCCATCGTCTCGCCCGGCACGAACGTGCCCTCGTCGCCGTGCTCGGCGACCAGGCTGCGGGTGCGCTCCGGCGAGCGGTTGTGCACTGCCACCGTGAAGCCGTTGCGAGCCAGGTTGCGGGCCACATTGCGACCCATCACCGCCAGCCCGGTCACCCCGATTTGAGCCCTCGCCTGATCAGCCATCCGTGCCGCCACCTCTCGTCACACCACTATCAGCGTTTGGAAACTTACCGTGATGTGAGCCGATACGGACCAGTGACCGACGTCGCGTTACTGCACGTGATGTGGACGATGACGCTGGCGGTTTCGACGCCCGACGGTGGTCGGCGAGCCGCGCACAGGGAAACCTGTCGTCATTGCCCGCC
Organism: Micromonospora sp. C97; assembly: GCF_018070385.1. Taxonomy (NCBI): domain Bacteria; kingdom Bacillati; phylum Actinomycetota; class Actinomycetes; order Micromonosporales; family Micromonosporaceae; genus Micromonospora; species Micromonospora sp. C97. The sequence continues at coordinate 1,066 of NZ_JAGPXU010000027.1, read as the reverse complement.
GCGCGCGTCAGCCTTCGGCGAGACGGGCTTCGATACGGGCGATCTTCCCGGTGAGCGCGTCGGTGACCCCGGGCCGGACGTCGGCCTTGAGCACCACACTCACCCGGGGTGCCCGCGCGGCGACCACGTCGACCGCTCGCTTCACCACCGCCATCACCTCGTCCCACTCACCCTCGACGGTGGTGAACATGGCATCGGTCCGGTTGGGCAGGCCGGACGCACGGACCACCCGAACCGCCTCAGCGACCAGGTCACCCACCGAATCGTCACCGCCGAGCGGGGTGATCGAGAACGCGATCAGCATGAGCCGATGGTGCCAGGAAAAACGGATGCGCGCCGGTGCGGCGGTGGCTACGGTACGGACATGCGTAACTGACGCCCCACTTCCGAGCCGGCCCGCCGTCCCGCGTCGCGGTCCGTGCGCTCCCGGGCGTCCCGCATCCCCCTCCCCGCCGTTCGGCGGCGACGGTCTGCCCGACACCGGTGAGCAGTCCCTTCCCCACTCGACCGTCGCGCGACGGCGGTCACCAGCCGATCCGACCGACCGCCGCTGCGCGGGACCGGCCGTGCCGGTCGGCACTGAAGGAGGCCCGGATGCCTGCCAGGCGTAACCCGAAGAAGACCCGTACCCCCAGCGCGACGCCGCTCGGTGTCGACCCGGCGGCCGGCCACGGCCCGCTGCCACCCGCCCTGCCGTCCCGCGACCCGTCCCTGCCGGCGGCGCTGATGGAGCCCGGGGCGCTGGCCGAGCCGGCGGCGCTGGTGGAGCCGGGAGCGCTGGCCAAGCCGGGAGCGCTGGTGGAGTTGGCGCAGCCGGCGGCCGTCCCGGACGAGGTGGTGCTGCCGGTCGATCTGCCGGACGCGGTCGACGTGCCGGTGGTTGTCGACGCGCCGAAGGTGGCAGACCTGCCGAAGTCAACCGGGCGGCCGAAGGCACCGACGGCCGGTCCGCCGCAGGGCGGCGGCAACCGCTCCGGCAGCGGCCGCAGCCAACAGGCCGGCCAAGCCCGCCGCTACGCCTTCCGCCGCAGCTAACCACCCCACCCCACCCCACCCCACCCCGCTC